>JBFWRA010000080.1:0-8952 GCA_050249155.1 Isosphaeraceae bacterium
CGGTTCTTTCAAGGATCGAAGGAAGTGCTCACCCTTGCCCTTGGCCTTCAGCGACGCCGCGAGCGCCTCGGCCTCCGCCTTGTTCGCGTATTCAAACGTCGCGACGGTTCGGCCTCCGAGATCACAAACGGCCCAGACCATTTTCTTCCGAGCGCTCGGGGCTGGCTTCGGACGACGCTCGGTTGGTTCCGATCGTGGTTTGCGTTCCTCGGGAGTGTTCAATCCGAGCGCTTCGGCGGCCTCGGCGGCGGCTCGGAGTTCCAGTCGGTTCAACGGTCGGCGTCCCATGATTCCCCACTCCCTGATTTATCTGATCGCGTCCCTCGGTCGCCTCGGCGCGCGGAGCCAGTCTCCGGACGCCCGACGCCTTGATTCCGAGTGCCCCGCCGACGATCACCCACACTCGCTTTACGATCGCGCGGAACCGCCGTGACCTTGGCGGCGGTGACACGTCAAGGGCTCCGTCCTGGAAGTCGGTAGAGGTGGGCGTTTTCGACCTGCGTGAACCCCGCCGACTGGTAGAGCGCCAGGGCGGGGAGGTTCGTGGCGGCCGTTTGAGCGCAAAGCAAGGTCGCTCCCTGGTCGCGCGCCAGTCGCCCCACCTCGCTCAGGAGGAATCGAGCGAACCCCTTGCGGCGGAATTCGTTCGGCACCTCCATGCCAAAGAGGCCGATGCGCGACCGGCCATCCAGGCGTCCAAACCAATCCATGTCCCAAAGCGTCGCCCTGGCCAACTCGACGGCCGCGGGAGACAGGCGGGTCAAGAGGCGAACCACGGCGGGCCGGAATTCACTGACCGCCAGCCCCTCCCACCAGTTCGCCGGGACGGGGTCGTCGACGATCTCGAGCCGCGTCTGTCGGCGATGGAGCACCGCCCGAGGGTCTCGTGGCTCGGGAAAGGTCAGGTCGAGTTCCATGAGCATCGTGGCCGCGACCGGCTCGTAGCCGGCGGAGGTCGCGGCCCTGGAAAAGGGCGAGGCGTCGGGCGCTCCGAGGATGCCCGCGCACTCGCTACCGCCGTAGACGCCCCAGTAAAAGGGGTTCACCGGAAACTGGCCGCCCGCGTAGAGCACCTTCGCCCCTCGGGCGCGAAGGTAGCGCTCCGACTCTGACAGAAGCCCTCGGGCGTGCTCATCGGCCTCCGACGAGGGTTCGACGACGAGCATCGCGGTGGTTCCCAGTTCGTGGGAAAGCCGCCAGGGTGGGCCTAGGAGATTCTCGGGCCCGAAGCCGGCGTGGGCGAATCCGACGATCCTGTCGTCTTTCTCGGCGAGAATCAGCCCTTCCGCGTCGAACAGCGGTTGCGAGACGACATGTCCATCGAACTCATGGACTGTCAACGGGCGAGCGACGGCCGAGCCAGGCGCCGCTCGGTTCCAGAGTGCGACCAGCGCGGGCATGTCAGGATTGCGAAACGTGCGAAATCGAGTCACCGTCGTCGTCGCGTGAGTGGCGATCCAGGAGGAAGATGGTCCGAAGGCCCGGTGAGTGAGGGGATCTTGGACCGTGAGTTGGCCGTCGAGGTCTCGGCTCAGGCCGTCTCCACGAAGACGTCCCGCCCCTCCACTTTCACAGAATACACCGCCTGCTTGATCTTGGGTCCCAGGGGCGTCTTGCCGGTCTTCACGTCAAACCGCCAGGCGTGCCAGGGGCACGTGACGCACGACCCGTCGAGCACCCCGTCGGCGAGTGGCCCCCCCTGGTGGGGGCACACGCCGTCGATGGCCGAGATCTCTCCATCGACGTTGAAGAGGGCGTAAATTCGACCGTCGTGTTCCACCTCCTTGGCGGAACCCGGTGGCAACTCGTCAAGCGTCGCCATCCTCACGAAGCCTGGCATGCCCGCGTTCTCCGAACGTCCGTCACCAGGGCCGTCGCTCCGGTAACGCCGCGCCCTCACGACCTCGGCCCAGGGTGGATCGGGTCCGACGTGCCTTGATCGACCCCACCCCACTTCCCGACAAGTGGATTTTAGCAGAACGCGACGTTCTCGGAAACGGGCGGGAACCGCGACCCTCCCGGCCGCATAAACTGATCACAGTAGCCTGGCTGTCGGGTCGATCGACGGAGACCCTGAAAACCGGAGCGCGAACGTGCCCGCGGACGACCTGTACGACCTGATCGTGATCGGAGGTGGCATGGGAGGGCTGGCCACCGCCTCGCTCGCCCAGCGCCTGGGGATGAGGACGGCTCTGCTGGAAGCCCACACCAAACTCGGGGGCTGCGCCGGCCACTTCGCGCGTGGACCCTTCACCTTCGACATCGGCGCGACGGCCTTGATGGGGCTGGAACCAGGCGAGCCCGTCGGGGATCTGCTTCGGCTGCTCGAAGTTCCGTTCACCTGGGAACGACAGGCGGGGTACCGGGTCCATCTACCCGATCGGTCGATCGACCTCGTCGCCGACCCCGCGGCGTTCGAACGGGTCTTCACTCGAGAGTTCCCCGGCCGTTCCCGAGAAAAACAGGCGTTCTGGAGGCTCCAGTGGGCCGTGGGCTCGACCCTGCTACGGGCCGCGGGGCGACTTCCCAGGCTTCCCCCGCGATCGGCGACCGACCTGATCCACGACCTTCGGGCGCTGGGGATCTCGGGCGCGCTGGCCGCGACGCTTGGGTTCGTCACGGTGCGGGACGTCCTGCGGGTTCTCGGGCTCGACGCCGATCGACCCTTCCGATCCCTCATCGCCATGCTCTTACAGGACACCGCCCAGGCGGGGCCCGAGATCGTGCCGTTCGCCAACGCGGCGGCCTGCCTTCAGGCGTATCGGCTGGGGATGAGTCGGCCCAGGGGAGGGATGCGGGCCCTGGTCGAGGGGATCGGCGAGCGATTCGCCTCGATGGGCGGCGACCTTCGGACCGCCACGCTGGTTGATCGAGTCGAGCGTGACGACGCGCCTGGGAGTTGGCTTCGTTTCGCCGTCACCACCCGGCGGGGGCGTCGCCTGCTCGCCCGGCAGGTCGCGTTGAATCTTCCTTTGGATCTGGCCGCGGGACTCCTCGGGCGAAGCCTGGAGGGCGGGCTTGGACGAATGGAGAAACGATCCAGGGCGGTCTGGAGCGCCTTCACCGGGTATCTCGCGATCGACCGGAGCGCCGTTCCCGACGACGCCCCGCTGTTTCATCAGGTCCTTCGCGACTATGACCAGCCGATCCACGACGGCAACAACGTGCTGGTCTCACTCTCGCCCCCGGAGGACGAAGGCTATGGGCCTCCCGAGGTCCGCGTGGCGACCCTCTCGACCCATACCACGCCCTCGGACTGGACCGGGCTGGACCGCCAGGCCCGTGAGGCCCGCAAACGTTCGTACCGCGACCGGATGCTCGCCGCCCTGCGCCAGGCCCTGCCCGACGCGCCGGATCGGCTGATTCATGAGGAGTTCGCCACGCCCAGAAGCTTCGCGAGGTATACCAGAAGGACCGCCGGCGCGGTCGGCGGGCCACCCGTCGGCCGACGCAACGCCAACCTCATGGCCGTCGGTTCCGACGTGTTCGGCCCCGGCCTCTGGGTCGTTGGAGACTCGGTCTTCCCAGGCCAGGGTACAATGGCCACGGTGCTCTCGGCGATCCGGGTCGTCGAGCGGATCAGCGGACTGGCTTGGTCGTCGATGAAACGCCAGCCCCCGATTGACCCGACGATCGTTGAACGCTTGGATCTCCCGGTCCTGACCGAATGAGCCGTTCCGGAGCGTGACGATGGAACCTCCCCTGGACGCCCTGGTGATCGCCCCCCATCCGGATGACGCCGAGATCGGGGCGGGGGGCACGATCGCCCTTTTGCTCTCCAGGGGCTGGAAGGTCGGCATCCTCGACCTGACCGACGGCGAGCCGACTCCGCTGGGCAGCCGGGCGATCCGTCGGAAGGAAACCGCCCAGGCCAACGCCGCGCTGGGCCACCCCTGGCGCGAAAACCTTGGGCTGACCAACCGGAGTCTGGAACCCACGCTGGAAAACCGTCGGGCCCTCGCGGCGGTCTTCCGACGGGTCCGTCCCAGGCTGTTGTTCGCCCCGTTCTGGGAAGACGCCCACCCCGACCACGTCGCCGCCACGCGGCTCGTCGAGGACGCCCGGTTCTGGAGCAAACTCGGCAAGAGCGACATCCCAGGCGCGCCCCATCATCCTTCAAGAATCCTTTACTACTTCAGTGTTCACCTGAGGATCGTCGAACGCCCGAGCCTGCTGGTCGACGTCTCGGATCATCTCGACGCGAAGCTCGCCGCCCTGCGGTCCTACCGTTCGCAACTCGTCGACAATCAACCGGAAGGCCGCCCGGGGGTCATCGACTCGATCCGGGACCGAACAAGATTCTGGGGCCACCAGGCCGGCGTGGCTCACGCCGAACCGTTCGCCAGCAGGGAGCCCGTGGCGCTCTCGGGATTGGGCGAACTGATCCTCTGAGCCAGTCGCGAGCCAGTTTCACGTCATGGCATGCGTTTGCGCGAGGTAGGCGTCGGCGTAACGTCCGCCACGTTCGATCAATTCCTCATGCGTGCCTTCCTCGACGATCCGGCCCGCCTCGACGACCACGATCAAATCGGCGCGGCGGACGGAGGCCGCCTTGTGCGAGACGATGACCCGTGTACGTCCTGGCATGTTCTCATGAAGGGAATCCGGGATGCGCGACTCGGTCTCGGCGGCCAGGGCGCTGGTGCAGTCGTCCAGAAGCAGGACGGAGGGGTCGGCGACGATCGCCCGGGCCAGGGCCAGGCGCTGGCGCTGGCCACCGGAGAGGGTCAACCCGCGTTCCCCGACGGGGGTCTCCAACCCCTGGGGAAAACCCTCCACGGTCGAGGCGAGGTCGGCGATCTCCAGCGCCCTCCAGAGCGCGTCCGGCGTCGCGTCCGGATTCGCGTAAGCCAGATTCGATCGGATCGTCCCCTCGAACAGCAGCGCCTGCTGGGGCACCAGCGCGACCGTCCGGCGCAGGCCCGAAAGGCGAAGGTCGCGGACGTCCACGTCGTCGAATTCGACCGCGCCAGAGTCGTCGGGAACGTCGTAGAGCCGCGCCGCCAGGGCCAGCAACGTGGATTTCCCGGAGCCGCTGGGTCCGATCACGCCCACGGTGGTCCCGGGCTCGATCACCAGGTTGACGTCTCGCAGCACGTCAGGCCCGTCGGCCAGGTAACGGAACGTCACGTCGCGAAAGGCGAGCCTCCCGCGGGGCTGGTCGACGTCCCGCGCCCCGGGCCGGTCGCGGACCGCCTCGGGTTCGTCGAAGACCTCGAAGAGCCGCTCGACCGAGACCGCGGTCGCCTGCGCGGTGGCCTGGAACTGCGTCAATCTTACGATCGGGCCGTAAAGCTGCCCGACCAACGAGTAGAACGCGAGCAACTCCCCGACGGTCAGGGTCCGACGCCCGACGAGCCAGGCCCCCAGCGCCAGCACCGCGACGGTTCCCGCTCCGCTGATGAGCGTGGCCAAAGCGCCGAGGAAGGCGTTGGCCTGGGTGTTCCGCCAGTTCAGGCCGCGGTGGGCGTCGATGCGTTGGTCGAGGGTCGCGAGTTCGGCGTCCTCGCGAGCGTACGATCGGACGACCCGGACCGCCGAGACGCGCTCGCTGAGCAGGGCGTAGATCGCCGAGACCTCGGCCCGGATCGCCAGCGAGAGCTTCTGAACGCGCCTGGCGAAGAGGCTCTGGTTGACCGCGTAAAGCGGGACCGCCACGAGCGCCACCAGAGCGAGCCGCCAGTCCAGCCAGACCAGAACGAACGCGATTCCGACGGCCATCAGCAGGTCGTTCAGGAGTTGGAGCAGCCCGCTGTTGACGAACGAGAGGATGGAACCGACGTCGCTGGTCACCCTGGCCATCAGCTTGCCGGTCTGCTGGGCGTCGAAGTAGGCCATGGGGAGGCGCATGAGCTTCTGGTGGAGCGCGCCTCGGAGCGCGACGACGACCTCCTGGCTGATCCTTCCCATCGTTCCGGTCACCCACCAGGAGAGGGCCGTTCTGGCGAGGTGGCAACCGACGATCAGGAGGAGCGTCAGCGTGAGGCCCCAGACCACCGCCGAGCGCGCCGAGGGCTCGATCGTTCCCGTCTTTCCCACGAACGGCACGAGCCGGTCGAGGATCTGGCCCTGAAGGATCGGCACGGGCAGCATCAACGCCGACTGAGCCAAGAGCCCCGCCAGCGCCAGGGCGAAGGTGACGCGATAGGGCCGAAGGAACCGACGCTCCAGGCGTGGCAAGACCGCTCGCGGGCTCGACGATGGCGATCGACGCTCGGCTTCGGACACGGCGGGCTCCCCGGGCGAGGCTCGTCAAACGAAGGTCCGGACGCGAGGGGAGAGGACTCGACCTCGCCAGGGCTCCGCGCCCGAGGACCGGACCTCCCTCGCCGCCCTGGCCAGCGCGGGCTCGCCAAACTGGCGGAGGCAGAGGGCCTGGTAGAGTCCCCCCGTTTGCGCGATGAGCTGGTCGTGCGTTCCCTTCTGGACGACCAGGCCGCCGTCCATCACCACGATCAGGTCGGCGTCGACGATGGTCGAGAGTCGATGGGCGATCACGAACGCCGTCCTTCCTTGAAGGAGGTTCGTCATCGCGGCCTGGATCAGGGCCTCGCTGGCGGTATCGAGGGAGCTGGTGGCCTCGTCGAAGATCACCAGGGCCGGGTCGAGGCAAAGCGCCCTGGCGATCGAAAGTCGCTGGCGCTCCCCCTGGCTGAGCTTGTGCCCCCCCTCGCCGACGATCGTGTCGTACCCCTGGGGGAGCGTCGAGGCGAAGGGGTGGACCAGCGCCGCTCGGGAGGCGGCCTCGACCCGCGCGTCGGTCGCGTCGGGAGCGCCGTAACGGATGTTCTCCGCGACGCTTCCCCGGAAGACGACCGGCTCCTGAAGCACCACGCCGATCTGTCGACGAAGGTCGGCCGTCGCCAGATCGCGGAGGGGCCGGCCGTCGAGCCGGATCTCTCCCCAGGTCGGGTCGTAAAACCGCAAGAGAAGGTTCATCAGGGTCGACTTGCCGCAACCGGTCGGGCCCACCAGGGCGACCTTCATGCCAGGGCGGACGTCCAGCCGGACGTCCCAGATCACGGGCTGGCCCGCCTTGTAACCGAAGCCGACCCGGTCGAACTCGACGTGGCCGATCGCCCGGCCCATGGGTCGCGGGTCGACGGGTTCGGGGACGTCGGGTTGAAGGTCGAGGATGGCCCCGAGCCGGTCGACGGACGCCCCCGCCTGTTCGAAAACGTAGGCGAGATCGGCCAACCGGGCGATTGGGCCGTAGAGCAGGGCGGCCAACGCGGCGGTCGAGACGACTTCTCCAGGCGACATGCGTCCCTCGAGCACCTCGAAAGCGCCCAGTCCGAAGACCGCCACGGTCCCCACGCCGCTGATCGCGGCGCTGAGGTTGGAGAAGGCCGCGCGAAGCTGGACCTCGCGAACTCGGGGGCCGTGGGCGTCCTCCAACTCCGCCGCGAACCCCGCCTCCTCGGCCGACTCGCGCGCGTGCGACTTGATCACTAGAACGCCGTCGAGCTTCTCCTTGAGGTGACCGAAGATCACGTCCATCTTCTGGCGGATCACCGCGCTATTGGACCGGATCTTGGACATGAAATAGCGGAAATTCAGTCCGTAGAGCGGCAAGAAGGCGAGGACCGCCAGCGCCAGTCGACCGCTGCGGCTGACCAGCAGCGCGGAGACGGCCAGGGTCGTTCCCAGGTCGGTCAAGATGGTGAAGGTCTGCCCGGTCACGAAGATCTGGATCGCGCCGACGTCGTCCATGATCCGCGAGATGATCGCGCCGGTGGGGGTGACGTCGTAGTAGGCCAGGCTGAGCCGCTGGAGCCGGTCGTACACCTGGTGGCGCAGGTCGCGCACCAGTCCTTGGCCAGCCCGACCGACGACCAGGCCATTGGCCAGGCCGATCAACGCCTGGCCGGCGAACACCCCCATGAGCGCCGCCGAGTACGCCAGGAGCCGATCCCAACGGCCCGGCGTGACGACGTCGTCGATCAAGCCCTGAACCATCAGCGGAGCGAGCAGGTTCAGCCCGACGGCCATGGTGGTCAGGGCGCTGGCGGCGAGCACCCAGGAGCGGTAGGGCGCCACCCAGCCCCAAATCCGGCGAATCGTGCTCAACGCGGGGGAAGCCCGTGACCGTGACCTCGTGCCCCGCTCGCTGGCCACCGCGCCCGCCGAACTGGACACGCAGGCATTATAGGGCGAGGGGGATCGGGTCAAGCCGGGAAGTCAAGGTTGAGCGTCCGCCCGGTCATGAAGGGTCCTGACGATCAGTCCGACGGCCTCGTCCAGATTGGCCCGGATTTCATCGACCGACTTGCCATCCTCGACCCCCCGAATCCCGGCGTCGACGATCTCCGACCAGCCTTTCGCCTGCTCGATGAGCCAGTCCCGCTCGTTCTCGGGGAGGGTCTCGTGCGTGGCGAGGAGCATCTGACTGAGGCCCGAGCGTAGCGCGCCGAGTCGCCTCGCCAGGGCCGCGCTGGAGAAGGGGACCTCGTCGTACCATTCCCCGGCGGCGTCGGCCAGGCGCTTGTAGTACTCGGCGGGCGTCCCGGTCTGATCGTAGAGGGAAAGCCGATTCCAGCCCCAGGGGGGCTCGCCCAGAACCACGGGGGCGGGGCTTGGCACCACGGTCGGCGTGTGATACTCGCCGTCGGGATCGAAGTAGGACAGGAGCTTCTCGCGGGTCTCGACCACGTAGAGGAAGATCAGGGTGGACGCGGCGATCGTCGCGAACCTCGCCCAGAATCGGATCAGGCCGACCCGGGGCGGCCTGGCTGGCCTTGGCTCGGGTTCGGCCTGGGGCGAGGTGGATTCGTTCCGTCGACGCTTCCGATCGACGGCCGGGGTGGAGGGTGCCTGGCCCGAGACGGAGACCTCCGGCAACGTGGCCGCGGCGAGTCCGCTCATCTCGGTGTCCGCGTTCGCGAGCTCGACCCAGTAGGTCCCGCCCGCGGTGATCAATCGCTCTGGCAAGGCGTACAGGAGCGGGGGGTT
>JBFWRA010000081.1:0-8949 GCA_050249155.1 Isosphaeraceae bacterium
CCCTCATGCGGGGCGATCAACACCGGGATCAATATCCAGCTGATCGGGGGGGCCACCGCGTACCTGGCCAACACAACGACGACGACGCGGATACTGAACTTCTTCGTCTGTCCGTCGGACACCCCGCTCGACGCGTTGAATGACGGTCCCTCCTTCGGAACGGGCACACCGTACGCCGGGTGGAAGGCCGCGCGAAGCAACTATTTACTCCCGGGCTCTCGATATCATGAGCCACACAATCCTCGCTACATGAACGTGGCCTTCAGCGGCCGCCCCGACGACGAGGCGGTCTTCTCCGGGACGGATTGGTCCACCAAGATCGCGTCGGTTAGGGACGGGGCGGCCAACACGACCCTGGTGATTGAATCTAAACAGGAAAAAATGAACAAACAATTTGGAGGTTACTGGGGCCAGGGCGTCTGGACCTCGACGCACATGCTCGTCTACAACCCGAACGACCCCATTTACGGGCCGGACAGCGAATGGACCAAGCCCAACGCCAAGGCCACGGCCGCCCAATCCGGCAACCCAAGCCAAAAACACGGCTATGCCTGGACCGCCAGCAGCGGACACCCAGGCGGCGTGCATGCGGCATTCGTCGATGGAAGCGTCAAGTTCATCCTCAATTCCATCAACCCGAGCGTCTGGTTCGCGATCCAGACCATCCGGAGTAAGGAACTCCTTGGGTCGGACGACTTCTAAACCCAGTGAACGTTTCTGAGAGGCGGTGTCCGCCGACCACACGCGGGTGGAGGACGCCACCCTTCCCGAACCGAGCTTTCTGCCCTACGGAGGAAACCGCGATGACACGAGCGAGTCTTTGGATCACGGGAGCACTGGTCGGCTGCCTCGCGGGTTGCGGCGGATCGGAAGTGGAACTAGTCAGCGTTACCGGGACGATCACCCTTAATGGGGAGCCCCTGCCAAACGCCGAGGTTTGCTTCACGCCAGACCCGTCGCAAAAATTCCATGAATCGGCGATGGACGTCACCGGGCCACAAGGCAACTACAAATTGAAGACCGGGGACGCGTTCGGCATCCAGCCGGGGAAATACACGGTCCACGTCCGAAAACCCGGCGAGGCTTCGGGAGAAGCGAGCCAGCTCCATCCCAACGACCCCTTCATGGCGCGCCTCTCGACGACCTCCCTCACTCTCCCCGGGCGCAAGCCCAAGGGTGGCCCAAGGGAATCCGACGCGATCGATTTCACGCTGCCCGACCGCGAGGTGACCAGCAAGGGGGCGGTCATCGATCACGATTTCAAGGTCGACACGAGTTCCAAGGACGAAGAGGAAGTCCAGGCCAAAAAGTCGGCGAGGAAAGGACGTCGATAATCGAGGTGATCCAGGATGTCGCTTGATCATATCCAGTAATTAAAAATATCATGTTATTGCATAATTTTATAGTATGAAATAATTAGTCTCCGCGGAATCAAAAGACTCCGCGGGGACTTTCGCTTCCCCCGCGCCCCCTCACGGTCGGTCGCTCAGACCCTCGATTCAAAGATCGCCCCGTGTACGTGGCCTGGGTCCGACGACGCGAACCAGGCGAATCGCCCGAGTTGCGCGGATTCCCCGGGGTCACCCCCGGCCACGGCCCGGGGGACTTCTCCAGGCTTCAGCCACAATTCCACGTCGAACGCGAACTCGGGTCCAACGTACAGGCGGGTGAGCTCGGTGACCTCGCGAAACCTTGGTCGGTCGGGCAGCAGCGACCGGAAGTCCCCGGCCGAGAGCGGGCCGATCCGCAAGCGGAATTTGCTCTGTTCGTCGAAGATCCGGGCCCCCAGAACGAACCCCGACCCAAGCTCGCTCCCTTGCGAGGTGCCCAATCGCAGGCGCTGAGAGGGGTCCACCGCGACCCAGTGACCGACCAACGGCTCGATGTCCACGGGGAGATCGAACGCGTCGATCAGCATCGCTTTCAAGCCTTCGGAGGTCCTTCGCTGGGCGGAGAACAGCGCGGCGTGGAAGCGTGGTATCGCGTCGTCGAGCGTTTGTCGGCCCTGGAGTTCCGGGATTCCCAGCCCGGCCAGGGCCAGCAGCGCCCTCGTGAAGGTTCCAGGGGCGGGGCCTTCCAGCCCGGTCGCCACCCGGTGCTTCTCCCAGGCGCGATGAAAGAGGGAGATCAGCCGGTGGTTGAACAGGTCGAGAAACGCGGCGGTCGCGCGGTCGCCGTGACGATCGGCCCGTTCTTGGAGGTAGGACGTGTAGAGCTTCGGCAAAACCCCTTTCGGTCCGGTCAGGCCGAGGAAGTTGACCGACATCACCGGGGGGTCTCGCTCCGAGTCCTGATGAAGGTCCTGGATCGGGCTGGCGGTGAAACCCAGGTACTGGTGAACCACGAAGCGGACGGCGTCGACTCGTGTTGGATTCGCCAAGGCGTTGGGCGCGGCCTTCCCGCGACGCTCCGCCCAACGTTCGAGGAGTCGCACCGCCTGGAAGAACTCGAACCGATACGGTTCCTCGAAGAGCGAATCGATTAAAGAAGTGGCTTCTCGCCGATTCGTGGGGGCCATTTCTTGAGGATTTCTCCGCGAGTCCGCAGGGCGAACATCTGGCTGAACGAGTTGATCGTCACGGCGAGGCCAAAGAATCGTTCGAGCACGCAGGCCAGTAAAAACGGGCTGGAATCCATGAAATGGGCGTCGTCGAACGTCACGGTCACCTCAACCCCGCCGACGACCGTCCTTCGGGGCGTGTAGCCCATGACCCGACGGCTGGAGACCGCGGTGATCCCTTCGAGTTCGGCCCGAACGATTTCCGAGTCGGCGAAGTTGTAAGCGTCGAGCATCGCCAGGAGGGCGTCGCGACTGGTCCCTCGCCCCTCGGGAGGGGCCTCGTCGTTTTCGAATTCCGAGGGGACCGAATCGACCATCGAGAGATAATTCATCGAGAGGTTGGAGACCAGTCGCCAGTGGGCGTCACGGCCGAGGGGAGGCCGGACCGTCGGGCAAGGCTCGTTGAGAATCTGAATCGTTCCCGAGGGGATCGGGGCCTCGGGTTCGAGATCTCCCGAGCGCTGGCCCACGGGCATCCCTTGAAGTCGGTCCCTGTTGGTGCAGGTGAGCGAGACCGTGACGACGTCGTCGGAAGGGCCCGAGGGATCGAAGCCAGGTGTGCTGAACGACATGCTCACGTCGGTTCCCTCGTCCCGGTTCCGGTTCGAGGGCCGTCGGTGCGCGTACCAGTACGATCCGGCGCGCTTTCGCTTCGAGTCACCCGCGGCGCGGACCTCGTAAAGCGGCCGGTATTCCTCGGGTTCGTCGAGCGCGGAGCCCGAGCCGACGACCCGGTCGATCGAATAAACCTCGGCCTGATCGCGCGAGGGGAGGTCGGGTATGACCGGGTACTCCGTCCTGGTCCTGGTCAGCCGGATCGGCACCGACACCGCCTTGAAGAGGTTGACCACGGGCGTGCAACCGAGCAAGAACCGATCGGGACCGACGTGGATCCGCTCCCTCGGCGCCTTGCCCAGGTGGATCAGAAGCTGGCACTCGGCGGCCCCGCCGAGTTTCGAGGTCGCGCCGAGACCCTTGACGTCGAAAAAGAAAAACTTTTTCCAGAAATAGAATAACTCCTGGATCAGTCGATAGCCGCGAGGGGAACGGGATGGATACGGGAAGAGCCCCTCGTCGGGCCCGAAACCGACCAGCTCGACGGCGGTCTCGGCCAGCGTCGTCCGAAGTTCGTCGCCTCGGGCGTCGCGCCCAACCAGTTCGACCCGGGTCACCGCCGTGCCGAGCAACTCGTGCAGGGCGTACGCGACCCGGTCCTCGCCGGCGATGTGGAAGCGGAGCCGGTCCAGACCGACGAGCTTGCCAAACCCTCCAGGGCTCTCGCAGCGGACCTTCAGCGCGAGCAAGGCCCTGGTCCCTGGCCTGGCGTCGGCGACCGGAACGCGCTCGGTGATCAGCCGGGCGTCGGTGACCTCCAGCGGCCAGAGGGAGACGGGGTACACGGTCCGGAACTTGCAGTCGCGGTAGGACGGGTGAAGTGACCGAAGCGGCACCCCGGCGTCGATCGTGTCCCCGCCGGGAGGGGGGACCTTGGCGGGACCGCGGCCCAGGCCGAACCGCGCGATCGCCGCCGAAGGCAAGGGGCGCTGCGCGTGGGGGTAAAGCATCCCGAAGAGGGCGTCGGTGATCTGGGGAAACTCGTCGTCGAGTTTCGCCCGGACCCTCGCGGTGAGGAACGCGAAGCCTTCCAGGAGCCGTTCGACGTGCGGGTCCTCGCAGGCGTCGGGCATGAGCCGAAGTTGATCGGCGACGGCGGGGTACTTCTCGCGAAAATGCGCGCCGGCCTCGCGGAGGTGGCTCAATTCGTCGAGGTAGTAGCGCAGAAGGTCGTCAGGCAAGGCGGCACCGCCACGGTTCAGTTCGGTTCAGTTCACTTCGGCAGGATGAATTCGTGGGTGGACAGATCCAGAAGCGTCTCCACCTCGAACGGTTCGGGCATCGGGTCGACCCGAAGCATCGCCGTGAGGGTGACCTTCAGTCGCAGGAGCTTGCCCAGACCGGGTTCGACGCGAATCGAAACCTCCGTCAGTCTTGGCTCGAAATCCTTCACCGCGAGGCTCAGGAGATCCGCGAGCCGGTCGCGTACGCGGTCCTCGTCGACGGCGTTGACCTTGAAATCCGGCAGCCCATACGCCAGCGCCGTGCCGACCAGCGATTCTGGAAGGTCCCGGTCGCCCCGTCGGGTGTTGAGAATCCATTCCAGGTGCCAGAGGACCTCCTTGCGGAGGTCGGCCACGGTGGCCTGGGGGGGACTCACCCCCCCCGAGGCGCGCGCGATCCGTTCGAGAACCGAGAGTCGCACCGGCATGGTCGTTGGCCTTGGGAAGCGGTCGGGGTACCCCGCCGGTGGAGAGGGGTGCCAAGCCTTCTTCGCTCAGGTTCGATGGGGGACCGTCGGGGATTACTTGCCGGCCTTCATGGTCTTGAGGTCCCAGCCCCCTTCGACGCTGGTGCCGGCTGTGCCGTCGGCCTTCTGGTCCTTGTAGGTGAAGACGACCTTGGCGAAGTTCAGGCTGATGCGGTCCAGGGGGATGTCGTCGGCGCTGGCCTGACCGCCGCACTGATAGCTGGAGACCAGAAGGTCGGTCATCACGACCTTGAGGAACTCGACGGCCGCCTTGCCGCCGGCCTTGCGACAGACCAGGGTGGCGGTCTTGATCGCCGAGCCGTTGGCGCAGGCTTCCATGAGCTTCGGCGACGCCTTGTTCGACTTCATCTCGAAGTGGAAGTCCTGCATGTTGACCTTGCCGCCGCCACCTCCCCCGCCATAGGCGTTGGTGCCGGTTTGAGTCGCCCCCCAACTGAAGGAGGTGATCTCGATGTAGTCCTTGAACCCATCGACGGGCGACTCGCCTTTGATGCCTGCGCCGTCGAGCTTCAGCAGATAGTTCACAGCCATGGGCCATTCTCCCTGGGAGTCCACCCCGGGGGGGGGACGGTTCGGAACCACGAACACGACCGAGCCGCGATGCGTCGGGCGGCGCCGGGGGACGCCGGGAAGGTCTGGGTGTCGCGTCGGAATGTCGGGGCGAGTGGGGCGTCGGCGCCACTAACCCTTGGGCTCTGGGACTCTCGCCACGAGGCGGAGCGACATCGTCAGTTCATCGAGTTGGAAGTGGGGCCGGAGGTAGGCCACCGCCCGGTATGCTCCGGGTTTGCCTGGAACCTCCTCGACGTCGATCCTGGCGTCGTACAGCGGGTATCGGGCCTTGGTCTCGTCGCTGGCGGTGGCGTCGTCGGTCACATAGCGCCGGATCCATTGATTCAGGAATCGGTCGCAATCGTCCCGGCTGGCGAACGAGCCGATCTTGTCCCTGGCGAGCACCTTGAGGAAGTGGGCGATTCGTGAGACCGCCATGATGTACTGGAGTTGGGTGCCGAGCTTCGCGTTGCTGTTGGCGTCGTCGGTCGAGTAGTTGGGCGGCTTGTGGCACGAGTTGGTGCCGAAGAAGACCGCGTGGTTCTCGTCGAGGTGGTGGACCAGGGGAATCAGGCCGACGTCGCAGAATTCCTTCTCGCGACGGTCGTTCAGCGAGACCTCGACGGGGCACTTCGCCGCGATGGTCCCCGCGTCGGTCCGGTAGTTGTGGATCGGGAGGTTCGAAACCATCCCGCCGTTCTCCACCCCTCGAATCGACGCGCACCAACTGTGCTTGGCGAACGCCTCGACCATTCGGACCCCCAGCGCGTACGCGGTGTTGCCCCAGAGGTACTTCGAATTGTCGCGGCCGTCGACGTCCTCCTCGAATTCGAACCCTTCGACTGCAACCGTGTCGCGGCCGTAGGGCAGGCGGAGCAGGAAGTGGGGCAGGCAGAGCCCGACGTACCGGGAGTCGTCCATCGCCCGGAAGCTTCGCCAGTTGGCGTACTCGGCGCCCTCCATCAGCTTGGCCAGCGAGGTCGTCTCCGATTGCTCGGTGAAGTCCGACCAGCCAAACAGCGAGGCCGACGCCGCCGAGAGGAACGGGGCGTGCGCGGCCGCGGCGATCCCCGCGACACCCTTGAGCAGCTCGACGTCCTGCGGGTGGTTCGAGAACTCGTAGTCGCCGATCAGGACCCCGAAGGGTTTGCCGCCGTAGGTGCCGTAGGCGTCCTCATACACCTTTCGCCACAGCGCGCTGGCGTCGAATTTCCGGCCAGGCTGGAGGTCCTTGGCCAGGGCCGCCTTGCTCACGTTGAGGACCTGGATCTTGACGTCGCCGCCGGCCTCGCCCGTGTGATGGACGAGGTAATGCAGCCCTCTCCACGCGGCCTCCAGCCGCTGGAAGTCGGGATGGTGCATGATGCGCTGAAGCTGTTCGCTGACTTTCTTGTCGATCGCGGCGATCCGAAGGCCGATTTCCCTCCGCATGTCGTCGGAGAGCTTGACCGTTCCCGCCTCGATCTGCTTCAGCAGCGTGCCCAGCGAACGCACCGAGTACTCCTGGCGCGCGGGGTCTGGCGAGGTTCGGGTGATTTCCTGGAGCAGGCTTTGCGGCTCGGCGGCCCGCTGTGGACTGTTGGGGGGCATCGACTCAGTCCTCCGTCTCGGGGTCCGAACCCTTGTTGAGATCGCGCACCGCGCCGCTCAGCTTCTCGCGCTCGGACTTGTCGTTGAGGATGTCCTGGAGCGTGTCCCCAAACCGGGGCCGCGTCTCCATCTTGTTGAGAACGTCGGCGAGCATGTTTCGTTCGTCGATCAGTTCCCGAAGTTCCTGGACCTGTCTGGCGACCTGATCGGGCTTGAAATCATCAAGCTTGTTGAAGTGAAGGACCAAGCCCAGCGGCTGGCCTCCCTCCTCGAGCGTGTTCTCGACGTTGATTTGAAGGCGAGGCTTGCAGTCGGCCATGACGCCGTCGAACGACTCTCCGTCGATCTCGATGAACTTCCGGTCCTGAAGCCTGGGCAAGGGCTCCGCGGGGTGACCGGAGAGGTCCGAGAGCACGCCGACGACGAACGGCAATTCCCGGGAGACCGTGGCGCCGTCCCGCTGCACGTCGTAGGTGATGTGGACGCGCGGGGTCCGATTCTTGTCGAGCTTGTGCTGGCTACTTTCAGGCACGACGGATCTCCCCTGCGATGTGCCATCGGGACCTGGGACTCACGCTGGCGATCGATCTGGACATCAGTCTCCTCCCGAAAACAGGGTGCGTCAATGTGTTTCCGACGAGAATCTCCCCTCTCGGACAAATTCACGAGGACCGTTGAAATCGGGGAATGTTCGTTGCGGGCGCGTCCGGATTGGGATATCGTCGTCGTATCCATCTTGAGATCGCGTCAAAGCGGGCCGCTTCAATTCCCCCCGGGAGGCGGAGATGTCGACCAGCACCCAACTCCAACGGTCGATGGCGGTCGCGACTCCCCTCCCCTTCGACACGCTTTTGCTTCTGGGCTTCACCGGCGAGGAAGGCATTTCTCGTCTCTTCCACTTCCAGCTGGACCTGGCCGCTCCCAACGCCTCGGCCGTCGCGTTCGAGGCCCTCCTGGGCCGCCCCGTCTCGATCCGACTGGCCCTGCCAGGCGGCTCGGCCCGCTTCATCAGCGGGATCTGCTCGAGGCTCAGCCAGGGGACTCGCTCGACCGAGTACACCACCTTCGGCATGGAGGTCGTCCCCGCCGCCTGGGTCCTCACACGACGCGCCCGCAGTAGAATCCGACAGGGAGCGTCCGTTCCTGACATTCTCCGCGAAGTTTTTCAAGAGATTCCCGACGTCACGTTCGAACTTCGGGGACGCTACGCCCCGCGCGACTACTGCGTCCAGTACCGAGAGACCGACTTCAACTTCGCCAGCAGACTCATGGAGGAGGAAGGGATCTATTACTACTTCCGGCACGAGGCCGGCGCGCACCACATGATCGTCAGCGATCGACAAGAGTTCCCCGCCCTTCAGCCGGGGGCCCTGGTGCTGCAACCCCTGGGGGAATCGATCCTGACCGAGAACCGGATCACCCACTGGGAGAAGAGTCAGCGACTTGGCTCGACGAAGGTGACCCTTCACGACCACACGTTCGAACTGCCCCATCAGAAGCTGGCGGCGGAAGCCTGGGTTCAAGAGTCGGTCACCGTGGGCCGGGCGTCGCACAAGCTTCGGGTCGGCAAGTCGTCGGCCCTGGAGATTTACGACTGGCCAGGCGAGTACGCCCAGCGGTTCGACGGGATCGACCGGGGCGGACACGACCGACCCGCCGACCTTCAGGAGATCTATCAGGACAACCTGAGGACCGCTCAGCTCCGCGCCCAGGAGGAGGCGGCCGCGGCCATCACGATCCGAGGAGCGGGGCGCTATCGGCACCTGTGCAGCGGCCACACCTTCACGATCACCGAGCGCTCGCCGGAGACCTACGCCAACACCCCGGTCCACGACGGCCAATACGTGCTGACCTCGGTCTCGCACGTCGGAAGGGTCGGCGAGAGTTATCGTTCCGGAGGTCAAGACGACGATCTTTATCA
>JBFWRA010000082.1:0-8929 GCA_050249155.1 Isosphaeraceae bacterium
ATCGACCGGTGGACGAGCAAAGTCTCGGCGGCGTTGCAGACTCCGGGTCGCTGGGCCTTGGCGTTGACGGTGATCCGCACGGCGGCGGCCTCGTCGGCCGTGTCGTCCACGTAGACGTGGCAATTCCCCGTGAAGTGTTTGAGGACGGGCATCTGGGCCTCGGCCGCGACCCGGCGGATCAGGCTCTCACCTCCTCGGGGGATCGCGACGTCGATCCGATCGGGCATCCGCAGCAGGTGGCCGACCGCGTCCCGGTCGGTGGTCGCCACGAGCTGGACCGAGGCGGCGGGTAGGTCGACCGCCTTCAGGGCGTCGGCGAGGACGCGCTGGGTGGCGAGGTTGGTGTGGAACGCCTCCTTGCCGCCGCGGAGGATCGCGGCGTTTCCGCTCTTGACGCAGAGGGCGGCGGCGTCGACCGTGACGTTCGGCCTGCTCTCGTAGATCATGAAGACCACGCCCAGCGGGACGCGACGCTTGCTGACCTCCAGCCCGTTGGGCCTTCGGCTGGACTCGACGACCTCGCCGATCGGGTCGGGGAGATGGGCGACCTCGGCCAGGGCCTTGCGGATCGCGTCGAGCCGCTTGGGGTTGAGCGTGAGTCGATCGATCGCCGCCGCGTTCAGGCCGTAGCCCGGCGCGGCGGCGACGTCCTCCGCGTTGGCCGCGAGGATCTCCCGGGCGCGATCGCCGAGCGCCTCGGCCGAGGTGAGAAGCCAGCGGTTCTTGACCTCTCCGCGAGCCACGGCGAGCGCTCGCGAGGCGGCCCTGGCGCGGTCGGCCATGGCCCGGCAATCGGCCAGCAGAGTATCCGTCGGAGCCTGGTTCAATGGGTTCCCCCTTCCTCGGTCGGTTCCAGCGAATCCTCGAGGATCGTCCGCACGGCGACGACGCCGAGATCCTGGGCGTTCCCGTCGACGATCAAGGTCAAGGGAATCGCGTCGTTGAGTTGATATGTCTTTTGTTGTCGATAGGTGGAGGGAGTCTGATTCGGCCCCG
Organism: Isosphaeraceae bacterium; assembly: GCA_050249155.1. Lineage (GTDB taxonomy): Bacteria > Planctomycetota > Planctomycetia > Isosphaerales > Isosphaeraceae > JBFWRA01. The sequence goes on from JBFWRA010000082.1 coordinate 997, forward strand.
ACGGGTTCGAGTACACCTCGACCCGGCGCTCGGGAATCCGGACGATCCAGTAGGTGGGTATCCCGGCGCGGGCGTATTGCCTAAGGAACGGTCCGGAGTCCTTGGCGTAGGTCGAGTCGGAAACCTCGACGACCATCGCGAGGTCCGCGGGCCCTGGAGCTCGGCGACGGTACGCGGACCTCGGCCCGTTCAGAATCGAGAGGTCGGGTTGAGGCTTGTACCCCTCGGCCAGTTCGACCGGGGCGTTCACGTTGAGCGTGAACGATTCCGCGGGCAGGGCGAGCATGAGGAACCGGCACAGGTTCGCCACGGCGTTGACGTGCGGGGGGTTCTCGGACCTGGGTTCGATGATCTCGCCATCCCATAGATAGGTGCGCGAACCTTCCTCGAGGAACCCGGCGTTCAGGAGCCGGTCGAACTCGGCGGTGCTCCAGCGCTTGCGTGGCAGTTCCTCGGACGGCTCGACCCGTCGCGTCGTTCGTTCGGTGGCGGTGGTCAAGGGTTCCCCCCTTCCTCGGCCGGTTCGATGGAATCCTCGAGGATCGTCCGCACGGCGACGACGCCGAGATCCTGGGCGTTCCCGTCGACGATCAAGGTCAAGGGAATCGCGTCGTTGAGTTGATACGTCTTCTGTTGTCGATAGGTAGAGGGAGTCTGATTCGGCCCCGACGGGTTCGAGTACACCTCGACCCGGCGCTCGGGAATCCGAACGATCCAGTAGGTGGGTATCCCGGCGCGGGCGTATTGCCTGAGGAACGGTCCGGAGTCCTTGGCGTAGGTCGAGTCGGAGACCTCGACGAGCATGGCGACGTCGGGGGGACTTGGGGGTCGGCGTCGGTAGGCCGACCGAGGCCCGTTCAGGATTGAAAGGTCAGGTTGGGGCTTATAGCCCTCAGCCAGTTCGATCGGGGCCCCTTGGTAGACGGTCCACGAAGCCGGGTCGAGCGCTCCTCGGAGAAAATCGCACAGATTGAGGACGGCGTTGACGTGCGGGGGGTTCTCGGACCTGGGTTCGATGATCTCGCCATCCCATAGATAGGTGCGCGAACCTTCCTCGAGGAACCCGGCGTTCAGGAGCCGGTCGAACTCGGCGGTGCTCCAGCGCTTGCGTGGCAGTTCCTCGGACGGCTCGACCCGTCGCGTCGTTTGTTCGGTGGCGGTGCTCATCGACGTCGATCCTTCCAACCTCCCAGCGCGTCCCAGACCTTGAGGGCGTCGCTCATCGCGTGGACGTCGTGGACCCGAAGGACCTGGGCCCCTTGGGTCGCGGCGAAGAGCGACGAGACGGCCGAGGCCGTGGCGCGTCCGTCGATCTCTCTCCCGGTGATCGCACCAAGAAACCTCTTGCGCGAGGTGCCGACCAGGACGACACACCCCAGGCTCGCAAACCGACCCAGGTTCCGCAAGAGCGACAGGTTGTGGTCGACGGTCTTGCCGAACCCGATCCCAGGATCGACGGCGATCCGATCGCGGGGGACGCCGGCGGCCTCGGCGGCCTCGATCCTTCGGGCCAGGAACTCGTGAACGTCCGCCACGACGTCGAGGTACTCCGGGGCGTCCTGCATGGTCCTCGGGACGCCTCGCATGTGCATCAGGACGAGCCCCGCCCCGGTCTCGGCGACGACCCTGGCTAGCTCAGGTTCGGCCTGAAGCGCGCTAATGTCGTTGACGATCGACGCTCCGGCCTGGATCGCCAGGCGGGCGACCTCGGACTTGGTCGTGTCGACGGAGATTGGTAGGTCGAGGTTCGCGGCGATCGCCACGACGGTGGGCAAGACCCGGCGGAGTTCTTCTTGAAGCGGGACCGGTTCAGAGCCTGGCCTGCTCGATTCGCCGCCGACGTCGAGCAGGTCGGCCCCCTCGGCGGCGAGCGCTCGCGCGTGGTCCAGGGCCCGGAGCGGGTCGGCGTGCTTGCCACCGTCCGAGAAGCTATCGGGGGTGACGTTCAGTACTCCCATGATCTTTGGGGTCGCGTCCGTCGCGTCGACGACGACCCGACCTCGGGCGACCCAGCGTGGCATGGCGATGGTCCAGTCGGTGGCGAGGCGCTGGTCTTGGCCCTGTCCCGAATCCGCTTGGGAATGGGCTGTGAACAATTTCCCAGTTTCTCGATAGATCAGGGTGCCACGAGGTTCGGTACTCCGAACTCGTGGGGTCCCACCGAGGCCACCGGCACGGGTTCGGAGTACCGAACCTCGTGGCACCCTCGGCGTCTTCCGCTCCACAAATCGGGAAGTTATTCTCGGCTCGTTCCTTACCAGGGATTCTCCATCATATCCGCGATCTGCCTGGCGAGGATCTGGTTGGTCCGGTAGAAGGCGGCCATCGAGGTCTCGCCGATTTCGGGAACGAAATTGACCGTCTCGGCGATCACCGTCGGCCCGCGATCCAGCTCTTCTTTCAATGGCGGATTATGTGTCCAGTTGACAGACGCGTTGATTTGCGCGGTGAGCTGCCGCGGAAGGTTGAAGGGGTTCTCGACCAGGAGGTTCTTGTCGGCGAAGTTCACGGTCCCGTCGAGAATCGTGTCGGCCCCTTCCGGATTCCCCACGACCTTGAAGCCTCGGTCCTCGATCTCCTTGATGACCAACTCGGTGAGCTGAAGGTTCACGTCGCGGCGGAAGCTGATCGATCGAAAGAGCGGTACGTAAACGGTGCGCATGGCGGGGTCGATCGGGGCTCGGAGCGTGTAACCGCAGCCGGAAAGAATGCCCATCGACAGGAGGGCCGCGACGAGAACGCGCCGATTCGCGTGCGAAGGAAACCTCATCGGTCCGAACCCTCCGTGGAGTGGCGAGGCCATGCTCGAAGTCCATCCGCTGGTCAATTCATCCCGCCAGGACCGCCCATGCCGCCCATGCCCATGCCGCCCATGCCACCCATCGGTCCCATGCCCCCACCGCCCAGGATCGGGTCGTTGCTTCCCGGTTGGGTCATGATCTTGCTCGGTTCGGTGATGGCTCGGGGCATCTTGGCCAGTTCGGCCAGATGGGTCTTGGCCTTGGCCCCCCACTCGCTCTTCGGCCAGCGGTGGAGGATTTTCCCGTAGTAGAACTCGGCCGAGGCGACCTTGCCGGTGCGCTGGTAATACTGACCGATCGAGTAGGTGCGCTCGGCGTCCTGGTCGTTGATCAGGTCGAGGGTGTGATAGAGATCCTCCTGACCCGCCAGTCGATCGGGGAAGGTCGCCATGGTTTGCTTGACGAGTTCCCGGGCTTTTTCAAGACCGGTTCCGTCATATTCGGGGCCGAGGTACCCTTTCATGCGCGCGTCGATGGCGGCGAGCTGGGCGCGCTGAAGGAACGGGCTCTTGGCGTGATCGGAAATGAGTTGGTCGTAATAAAGTGCCGCAGATTCGTAATCCTGGTTGGCCATGTACACGTCGGCGACTTTCATGACCGCGTCGTCGGCGAGTGGACCGGTGGGGTTGTGATGTCGGACGTGGTCGAGGGCCCGGATCGCGTGTCCCTGGAAATCGATCAGGGGTGCTTCCCCGGTGAACGGGGCGTACCAGGGGAGCTTGAGCTCCGCGGGGGCCTTGGGGTCGGACTGAGCCAGCCAGAGGTTCGCGATCTCGAACTCGCGCTGGACCAGCTTGTCGTTGAATTCCGTGCCGGGGTAGTCAGCCATCAGTTTCTCGAAGCTCTCGTGGGCCGCGACGAACTTTCTTCGCTGAAACTGCGTCTCCGCGAGGTGGAACTGGCCCTTCTCGCCCCAGGAAGTCCCTTTGCGTTTGGTCGCCAGCCGGGAGAAGGCGGTTTCCGCGGCGGCGAGGTCGCCCCGCTGAAACAGGGACTGGGCCGCCTGGAACTCGGCGTCGGCCTCGGGGTTGGCGGCTCCCTTCATCGGCTTCCAGCCATCGGAACCCAGGACCAGGCCGTCGGTGTCCACGGGCCGGGTGGGGACGGGTCGGCCGGGCTTCAGCCAGCGGGCCATGAGGCTGCGATCATCCCCTAGTTCCCTGGCGGTGGGGCCTTTGGACAGGGACGAGTCGAGCCCCGTTCGCCAGGCCGCCAGGGTTCCGTTACCCAGGTTCTGGCACCCCAGGCAGGGGCAGATCGCCAGGCCGGCGAGGACCATCCCCATCGCTCGCCAGTGCCGGGGACGTCGACGCTCGACCGGACGCGCGCCGATGGTTCGCCGGTTCGGGCTTGGATGGGGGATCGCTTGGGCCAGGGGCATCGGTTCAGGCTCCGTCCGTATCCGATTTCTCATGCGTGTCCAGGTCCGAAGCCCGTCGCGAGATAGGGGAGCATCCTCGGTCGGTGGCCCATCAGGTGGCTGACCACCGCCCCCAGCGTGGCCCGAACCGGGCCCATGCTGGCGGGAGAGGGGTCGAGCGACCGCCAGCCCGCGCCCGGTGCCGCCAGCGATCGCAACGCCTCCAGGGTCGTTCCCGAGAGCGTCGCCACGTGCGGCTGGCCGGGGCGGCAACCTGGGCAGAGGATTCCCCCCGTCGCCAGACCGAACGCGTACGTCCCACGACCTTCCGACGACGTCACAGCCACTTCTCCGCAGTGCGAGCAGGAGTCCAGAACGGGCATGTGTCCCAGTTCTCGCAGACAGGCGAGTTCGAACCGGAACACCCGACGGTCACGAAACCTCGGCTCACCCAGGTGCCGGAGCGTCACCACCGCGGCGTCGAACAGCTTCGGGTGGGGGTCGTGGAAGTCGGTCAGTTCCGTCAGCAGCTCGGCGACGTAGTAGCCGGCGTAAAGGGCCGCCAGATCTCGGCGGAGCGACGTGAAGCGTTCGATCGGCGCGGACTCGGTCAAGAGGTCCATCGCTTCCGACGCCTTGTGCAGCAGTACGATATCGGAATGCCCCAGCAGGTCAAGGCCACCCTGGAACGGCGACTTCAGCCGCCGGCCCCCCTTGGCCAGGGCCACGACCTTGCCGAGCGATCGCGTGAACAGCGTCGCGACGACGCTCGTCTCGAACACGTCCACCGAGCGAAGGACCAGAGCCGTGGAGCGGACCGCGGGCAAGAGAGTCCTCTCAAACCGGCGCGAGGCCGGAACGCGACTTACGAGCTACCCACGCGCTCGGCGGGCTGAAGGTCAAGCGTCAGCCGGCGGATCGCGTGCTCGGCGACCTCGGCCACCTGGAACTCGACTCCCTGGACGCGGAACGTCGCGCCCGGTTCGGGGACTCGCCCCAGGGTCGTGAACGCCAGGCCCCCGACGGTGGTGAAGCCCTCGTCGGTCGGGAAGTGGAGGCCAAGGCGATCGTTCAACTCCTCGACGGTCAACTCGGCGTCCACGGCGAAGCGGCTTCCCCCCAGCGGCGAGACCGGGTCCGCCGGGGTGGGCACGTCGTGCTCGTCGTCGATGTCGCCCACCAGCGCCTCGAGCAGGTCCTCCAGGGTGACGACTCCCGCCACGCCCCCGTACTCATCCACGACGATGGCGATTTGGGTTCGTTTGGCGCGCAGCTCGCCGAGCATCGCGTACGCGTTCTTGGTCTCGGGCACGCAGAAGGCCCGCCGCGCGAGCTTGCGAGGGATCACGGCCTCGTCACCCCCCGAGGCGGTGAGCGCCGCGAAGAGGTCCTTGGCGTAGAGCACCCCCACGACGTCGTCGTGGTTCTCGCCGTAAAGTGGTATGCGGCTTTTGCCTGTGTCGTGGAAGACCCTGGCCGCCACGGACGCCGAGACCGTCGCGGGGAGCCAGACCAGCCTGGCCCTGGGGGTCATCAGCTCGAAAACGTCGCGGTGCGTCAGGGTGACGGCGTGGCGAAGTAGTTCACGGGCCGATTCGGGAAAATCGGTGTGAACGTCCTGAGCGTGGACCTCGTCGACGGGAATCTCGACCTCGACGCTCGCGGGTCGGGGACCGGAGTCTCGGGGGTCGGCCAGGTTTTCCACCATGCGCTCGACCTGTCGAATCGACCAGTTCAGCGGGAACATCGCCCAGCGCAGCGGAGCGGCGGTCGGCCAGAGCGCTCCGAGGACGCGTTCGGCGAAGACCCGTCCCACGACCCCGGAGAAGACGTATCCAACCGAGCCGATCGCGAGCGCGATCGCGACGATCGACTCGACGGCGAACGTTGGAACCCGACGGTTGACCGTGATTCCCAGAAGCGCCGCGAGCATCAGCCCGGTGATGACCGCCAGAAGCTCCGCCGCCTCCTCGGTCGACTCGTCCCGCTGGGCGATTTCCACCGCGAGGCCCGCGCGACCCTGGCGCTGGCAAAGCTCGGTCAGCCGGCTTCGCGAGTACGTGCGCAGGGCCCTGGTCAGCGTGACCGACAGCAGATGGAGGATCAGCAGGGGCGCGCCCAGTACGACGATGCTGGCGAGGTAGATCCCGGTCACCGGTTGAACCTCCCCTGAGCGTCGATCGAGTCGACGGCGGCGAAGGCGTCCCCCAGGTCAAGGGCCTTCAGCAACTCGGTCTCCCGACGCCGCATCGCGATTCGGGCGTCGTCGGTCGTGTCATCGTGCCCGAGAAGGTGGAGCAGGCCGTGGACCACGTAAAGGGCCAGCTCGCCGAAAGGGGAAACCCCCGCGGCGGTCGAGACCGCGAGCGCGGTCTCGGCCGAGATCACCAGCTCACCCGAGAGCGCGAGGTCGTCGGGTTCGGTGTAAAGGAAGCTGATCACGTCGGTCGGCCAGTCATGTTCGAGGTGGCGTCGGTTGAGGGTTCGGATCGTGGCGTCATCGACGATCGCCAGGGAGATCGCGGCGCGCTCGACACCCTCGGCCCGCAGGACGAACCTGACGAGTTGGTCGAGGGCGTGGCGGTCGGTCTTCAAGTGCGACTGGGTGTCGCTGACCTCGACGACGACCGCGCGGGTGGCGTCGACGTCAGGGGCCGGCGGGAGTGGGATTTGGGACTTCATGGCCGGTGGATGGGGCCTGGCGGATTGGAGAAACCGTCAGGCCGTGCGTTGCTCCGGATACTTGACGCGACCGTGATAAATGCCGATGAGGGACTTGATCAGGCTCTCACGAACCTCGGCGATCTGGCTGAGGGTCATCCCGCACTCGTCGAACTGGCCGTCGCGGATTCGCTTTTCGATGAGGTCCCGAACGAGCCCCTCGATGCGCGCGGGGGTCGGCTCGGAGAGGGTCCTGCTGGCGCTCTCGACGGCGTCCGCGACCATCAGAATCCCGGCCTCCTTCGACTGGGGTTTGGGACCAGGATAGCGGAACGCTCCCTCCTGGACGGTGGCGGCGTCAGGGTTCTCCTCGTTGCGTCGAATCGACTCGCGATAGAAATACTCGACGAGGGTCGTGCCGTGGTGTTGCTCGATCAGGTCGATGATCGGCTCGGGAAGATGATGCTGCCTGCCCAGGTCCACCCCGTCCTTGACGTGGCCGATGATGATGAGCGTGCTCATCGCCGGGGCGAGGTTGTTATGCCGATTGACGCCGCCGACCTGGTTCTCGATGAAGTAGTGGGGCTTGAGCATCTTGCCGATGTCATGAAAATACGCGCCGATGCGAACGAGCAGGGAGTTGGCCCCGATGCGCTCCGCGGCGGCCTCGGCGATCGCGCCGACGGTGATCGAGTGATTGTGCGTGCCTGGGGCGCGTCGCACCAGTTCCTGGAGCAGAGGATGGGTGACGTCCCCGAGTTCCAGCAGGCTGATCCCCGTGACGATCCCAAAGGTCGTCTCGATGAACGGCAGGCTGCCGCCGAGAAAGAATCCGGCCATCAGGCCCCAGCCGGAGCGCCAGAGACTATCACTGAGAATCAGGCTCAGTGGTTGCCCTTCCCAGAGCCCGGTCGCCCAGGTCAAAACGAAGAATCCCAGCGCCGCGGTCGCGCCGACCTTGATGAGCTTGGTTCGGGTCCGGACCTCGTCGAGGGTCAACACCCCCGCGGCGGTACCCCCCGTGATCACGATGAAGTCTCCCACGCCGCCGCCCAGCGCCAGGCAGGTGAGCAGGCTCAACCCGAACGCGACCATCAGCGCGATCCGCGGG
>JBFWRA010000083.1:0-8909 GCA_050249155.1 Isosphaeraceae bacterium
TCTCGACAGGCGGGTGACCGGACCGCCGCGGAGCTGATCGAGTCGATTCTCAACCCCTCGAAGGTGATTCGCCAGGGGTATGAGACCGTCGCCGTCGCACGGACGGACGGGACGACGCTGACAGGCGTGCTGGCGGAGGATCGCCCCGATGCGCTGGTGGTTCTGGACCCGGGGCGGGGTGGCGAGAAGATCGTCGTGCCGAGGTCGGAGGTCGAGGACACTCGGGTGGGGGGGCCCTCGGTCATGCCCGCCGGGCTGGTCAACCTCCTGGGTAATCGCGAGGAGTTCCTCGACCTGGCGTCCTACGTTCTGGAGATCGCCTCCAAGGGCCCGAGGCGGGCGCTGGAGTTGCGACCGTCCCCTTCCGACGTCCTCCCCACGCCCCTTCCCACCTATGAGAATGACCTGGATCACGCCGCGATGATCGCCGGCCTCGATGACCAGTCGCTTCAGCGCGGGCGCGAGATCTACGAGCGCATCTGCGCGAATTGTCACGGGACCGAGAATCAGCCCGGCTCACTTCCGAACGCCCTTCGGTTCGCCACCGGAGCGTTCAAGAATGGCGGCGATCCGCACGGCATGTATCGGACGATCACCCGAGGGTACGGGCAGATGCCCCCGCAGCCGACGCTCGTCCCCCGACAGAAATACGACGTCATTCATTACGTGCGCGAGGCGCTCGTGAAGCCGAACGCACCCGAGCGTTACGTGAAGACCTCGCCCGAATACCTGGCGAGCTTACCCAGGGGGACGCTCACGGGTCCGAAACCCGCGGAGGCGGAGCCCTGGGCGGTCGCCGACTACGGGCCCAGCCTTTCCTTGAGCGTCGAGGTGGCGGGAGGCCCCTCGCCGATCGCCTACAAAGGGGTCGCGATCCGGCTTGATCCCGGGCGGGGAGGGATCGCCCAGGGAAGGCGCTGGGCGGTCTACGACCACGACACGATGAACCTGCTGGGCGCGTGGTGGGGAGAAGGGTTCATCGACTGGAACGTCATCCTGTTCAACGGCAAGCACGCGATCCACCCGAAGACCATCGGCCGGACCTGGCTGGTGAACGAAGGGGGGCCGGCCTGGGCCAACCCCGAAACCGGGACCTTCGAGGAGCCCAGACTCCGGGGACGTGACGGGCTTCCCTACGGCCCGCTGCCTCGAACCTGGCTTCAATATCGCGGGCTTTATCACCACGGCGACCGCGTGGTGCTGGCCTACCGCGTGGGCGACGCCGACGTTCTGGAATCGCCGGGGACCGAGGGGGATCGCGACGTCGTGACCCGAACGCTTCAGGTGGGTCGGTCGACCCGAGACCTGGCGCTGAGAGTGGCCCCCGCGGGCACCTCGGTGAACCTGAAGGGAGGGCCGGGGGCGACTGTCGGCGAGGTGTTGGGACGTCAGGTGGTTCAAATTCCCGCCTCGGCGACGCCGCTCTTGTTGAAGATCGTGATCGGATCGGTGGATGAGACGACATTGGCGGGAATCGCTCCTCCCGAGCCTCTGGACCCGCTCACGCGAGGAGGACCGAGACGCTGGAGTCACACGGTCACGACCCGGCCGGCCCCAGGCGACGCCGGCGGCCCGTTCATCTCGGACACGCTCACCCCGCCCGACGACAATCCCTGGCGCGCGCAGGTGCGCCTGAGCGGTCTCGACTTCCTCGACGGCGGACGAAGCGCGGCGGTCTGCACCTGGGATGGCGACGTCTGGATCGTCGACGGTCTCTTGGCGGAGAAGGCCCCGCTGACGTGGAGGCGGATCGCGTCGGGACTCTTCCAGCCCCTGGGCCTGAAGGTCGTCGGAGGCGCGATTCACGTGACGTGCCGGGACCAGATCGCGATCCTGCGTGACCTCAACGGCGACGGCGAGACCGACTTTTATGAATGCTTCAACACCGATCATCAGGTGACCGAGCATTTCCACGAGTTCGCGATGGACCTTCAGACCGACGCGGAGGGGAATTTTTATTACACCAAGGCCGCCCGACACGCCAAGACGGCCCTGGTGCCTCAGCATGGCACGCTGCTCAAGGTTCGGCCAGACGGGTCCGCCACGGAGATCCTCGCGACGGGCTTTCGAGCGCCCAACGGCGTTTGCCTGAATCCCGACGGGTCGTTCTTCGTCACCGACCAGGAGGGACACTGGACGCCGAAGAACCGAATCAACCGCGTCGTTCCGGGAGGGTTTTATGGGAACATGTGGGGTTATCACGGAGTGACCGACCCCTCCGACGACGCGATGGAACAGCCAGTTTGCTGGATCACCAACGCGTTCGACCGCTCCCCCGCGCAGATGCTCTGGATCGACGACCCGCGCTGGGGACCGCTCGATGGATCATTGATCAGCATGTCTTACGGATATGGCAAGCTTTACGTCGCGCCCCACGAGACGGTGCGCGGACGAACGCAAGGGGGGATGGTCGAGTTCCCGATCCCAAGGTTTCCCACCGGCCTGATTCGCGGCCGGTTCCATCCCAAGACGGGCGACCTTTATCTGTGCGGGCTCTATTCCTGGGCGGGTAGTCAGACGAGCCCGGGGGGCCTGTATCGCGTCCGGCCGACGGGCGAGCCCATGGGCCTGGTGACCGGGTTCCAGGCCCGGACCGAACGGCTCTCGCTCACCTTCACCGACCCGCTCGACGCCGCCACGGCGCTTGATCCGACGCGGTACGCCGTGACCGCCTGGGGGCTGGAACGTTCTCAGAATTATGGTTCAAAACACTGGAATGAAACGCCGTGGAGCGTCACGGCCGCCGCTCTTTCCGAGGACGGCAAGACCGTGACGCTGACGGTCCCCGACCTGAAACCCACGCGAGGGCTACAAGTGGCGTACGGCCTGCGCTCGGCGAAAGGGGCGCCGGTGGATGGCCGGTTGCACGGCACGATCCACCGGACCGAGGAGTGAGAATTGATCGCGGAATCGCAACGAGTGTCAACGCGTCCGCGCGGCGCGGGCCTCTTCGATTTTCCTGGCCTCGACCTTCAGGGCCGCTTCGACCTTCTCCACGTCGGCGGGGGTTAAACTCGGGGCGGCCTTCCTCAGCATCGCGACGAAGTGGGCGATCTCCTCGGGCAGGACGGGATACCCCACGTTGCCCTTGGGTCCGTCCGAATCGATGAGCGCCTTGCCCTGGGCGTCGAGGAACGCGAACCAGGGGATGCCCCCGGACCCGTCACCCTTGTAGCGCCCAAGGATCGCTTCGGCCCCGGTCATCCGGTCGAGGTCGAGCTTCAAGTCCACGAACGCGCGACCGAAGATCGGGGCCATGTCCTCCCGGGCGAGGAACGCGTCCAACTTGTGGCACCAGCCGCAGGTAGGCGCGCCAAAGTGCAAAAATACCAGCTTATCTTCACTGGAGGCCCGCGCCAGTCCGTCCGCGAAGACCTTCGCCGCGTCGGCCCTGGGTTTGGCCCAGGTCTTGAGAAACGCCAGGACCTTGGCGGGGTCGTGGTGGTCGCCTTCCTCCAGGGGATCGGTCTTTTGCCGGGTCACGACCTGGCCCTCGCCGTCCAGCACGGCCAGGAACGGGTATCCCACCCCTTCCAGATCCCCCCGGCACCTGGCCAATAGCTCCTCGGCGTGGGGCGCTTCCGTATCGACCATCACCAGCACATACTCATTGACCAGCACATCTTTAATGGCGGAGTCCGACGCGAAGAGGCCGTGAAGCTTGTGGCACCAGCCGCACCAATCGCCGCCAAACATGACCAGGACTCGCCGGGCGTCCCGTCGCGCCAGGGCGGTCGCCGCCTTGATTTGATCGCGAGCGTCGGCCTTGACGTCGTAGATCGACGGTCGGGCCGGCTTCCTCGGGGTTGCGGGGGACTCCTGTCCACTCGAAATCGACGGGGCCGCGAGCAGGATCGCGACGAGGATCCCTTTGACACGCATCGACATGGAAATCGCCTCGTGAGGAAAGGCGGTGCCAGCGGCACCGCCCCGGTTCGTTCCCCTGGGGAACCCACCCAGTCGATCAGATCGACCAGGGGGATCGATACTTGCGCGAGAGCATGCCCTGGGCCTCGTCGTCGCCCACGATCGTCTCGGCCTTGGGGTCCCACTGAATCCGACGGCCCAGGCGCAGGGCGATGTTGCCAAGGTGGCAGACCGTCGCGCTGCGGTGGCCGATCTCGACGTCGCAGATCGGTCGCTTGCGCGACTTCACGCATTCCAGGAAGTTCAGGTGATGGTCCGCGCTCTCATAGAGGCGGACGTCGGAGGCGGAAGGTTCCGCCTTGGCGATATCGCCGGGCTCGCTGACGATCTTGCCGCGGTCGACGTGCAATCGCCCTTCCGAGCCGATGAACGTGGTCCCGCCAGGGCAGTCTTTTTGCTGCTGCCCGACGATCAGGGTCACGCCGTTGGCGTACGTGTGATAGACCCGGCAGGCCATCGGCACCTCGTACCACTTCTCCGGGTGGAAGGTGGCCTTGCCCTCGCTGGCGATCGGTCCGCTGTCGTCCATGCCCAGCCCCCACTGGGCGATATCGATGTGGTGGGCCCCGAAGTTCGTCATCTGGCCGCCGGAGTAGTCCCAGAAGAACCGGAACAGGTAGTGAACACGCTTCGCGTTGTAGGGACGTTCGGGCGCGGGGCCGAGCCATCGGTCGTAGTCGAGGTTGGCGGGCGGGTTGGAATCCGGCACCGGGGGCGGATCGAAATTCACGGCGGGAATCCCGACGATCACGGTGTGAATCTTGCCGAGTTTGCCCGACCGAGCGATCTCACAGGCCCTTCGGAACCGGACGTCGGAGCGCTGCTGGCTTCCGGTCTGCACGACCCGGTCGTGTTTGCGAGCGGCCTGGACCATTTTCTTGCCGTCGTCGATCGTGAGCGAGAGGGGTTTCTCGCAATACACGTCCTTGCCCGCCGCGCAGGCGTCGACGGTCATCAGCGCGTGCCAGTGGTCGGGCGTGGTGATGACGACGGCGTCGATATCCTTGCGGTCGAGGAGTTCGCGATAGTCGCCGCACGCGAACGGCGACGCCACGCCTCCCGCCTCCAGGGTCTTCACGGCGGTCGCCAGGACGTCCTTGTCGACGTCGCAGACGGCGGCGGGGCTGGCCTTCTTGAGGAACGCCTTGAGGTTCGGCAGCCCTTGATTCCGAACGCCGACGTGCCCGGTCACGATCTTCTCATTCGCGCCGAGTACGGACCTCGGAAGGATGGTCGGGATCGCCAGGGTGGCGGCGGTCGTGGTCAGGAATTGCCGGCGATTGGGTCGATGGTGCGCCATGGGAGGTCTCGGGGTCGAGTGAGGGGATTCTTGTTCCGGGATCGTGGGCGACTGTTCCCGTCAGGGCTTGGGCTTCGGCAGCGGGGTGAGCTGGATGTTCTTCCAGCGGATCCGACCTTCCTTGCCGGAGTGAACCTGGAGCGCGATGAAGCCCTGGGCGTCCTCCGTGTCCATCAGGTCGGCGCAGGGGACGCCATTGAGCCAGGTCTGGATGTGGGACCCTTCCGCCTTGATTTTGACGTGGTTCCAGTCCGTCTTCTTGAACGCCTTCTGGGCCTCGGGGTGGTCCTTCAAGGGGAAGAGCCAGCCACGTCGGGCCTCGTCGTAGACGCCCCCCGACCAGGCGCGTTCGGAAGGATCGATCTCGTACTGATAGCCATAGACCCTGCCGTTCTCGCCGGGCTTTTGATGGCTGCGGAACTGAATGCCGGAGTTCCCCGGGATATCGAGCTTGACGTCGAGTTGGAGGACGAAGTCGCCGTACTCCTCGATGGTTCGCAGGAACGTGTTCGCTCCCGGCCCGACCTCACCGACGATCTCTCCTCCTTCGATCCGGTAGGTCGCTCCGCCGCCGACCTTTTTCCAGCCGTCGAACGACTTGCCGTCAAACAGTGACACCGGCTTCGATTCCTCGGCGGGCGCGAGCCCGAGCAGCAATCCCGCGATCAAGAAAGTCGGCATTTCGAGGTGGTCTCCGAGTGGTGGGGCCTGGGTGGACGGTGGTGGAGGAAATGCGTTCGGCGTCCTCGCACCGCATCGGATTAGTGTCGACCCGCGCTCCGCTGGTTGCAAGGGCTTGGCGGGGCCTTCTCCTCGGGGCGCTTTCGCGGGCGGTCACGGGAGGCTAAGATGCGGACGTCTCGACCGACACGTTCCGCCTGGTCGTCATTGAGAAAGAGGAAACCACGTGATCCCCACGCGACCCACTCGCGGCGCGCTCACCGCCGCCTTCGCCTTCCTCGCCCTGTTCAGCGGCGCCGCGGACGCCCTCGCCGAAGACCCCTGGCTGGTCGTCGAGGGGTCCGAGGGTCCGGGAAAAGGCAAGCGCGTCGTCCTGATCAGCGGCGACGAGGAGTATCGTTCGGAGGAGGCGCTGCCCCAACTGGCCAAGATCCTGGCGCGATCGCACGGTTTCCATTGCACCGTGTTGTTCGCCACGGCCGAGGACGGCTCGATCAACCCGGACCGCAACGACAACATCCCCGGCCTGGAGGCCCTCAAGGGGGCCGACCTCATGGTGATCTTCACCCGGTTTCGGGACCTGCCGGACGATCAAATGAAAATGATCGACGAATACGTCCAGTCGGGCCGGCCGATCGTCGGCATGCGGACCGCCACGCACGCCTTCAACGTGAGGAAGGGCAAGACCTACGATCGGTACTCGTTCGCGAGCAAGGACTGGGAAGGGGGGTTCGGCCGCCAGGTGCTCGGCGAGACCTGGATCAGCCATCACGGTCAGCACGGGAAGCAGGCCACCCGGGGAATCATCGCCCCGGGTGCGGCGGACCACCCGATCCTTCGAGGGATCAAGGACGGCGACGTCTTCGGCCCGACCGACGTCTACGGCGTACGCCTCCCGCTGCCGGGCGACAGCAAGCCGTTGGTCCTCGGGCAGGTGGTCGACGGGATGAGCACGACCGACAAGCCGCTGGAGGGCAAGAAGAACGACCCGATGCTGCCGGTCGCCTGGGTGAAGACGTTCACCGGGGAATCGGGCAAACCCGCGCGGGTCTTCACGACCACGATGGGGGCCTCACAGGACCTGCTCGCCGAGGGGACGCGGCGGATGCTGGTCAACGCCTGCTACTGGGCCCTGGGCATGGAGGACCAGATCACGGACAGGACCCCCGTGCCGCTCGTCGGCGAGTACCAACCGACCCCCTTCAAGTTCGGCGGGTTCAAGAAGGGTGTCAGAGCGTCGGACCTGACCTCGGACTGTGGAGTGGACTGATCTCAGGAACGCCAACGACGGAAAAGGCGGCCGATGAGGGCCGCCTTTTCCGTCATTCGGGTTGAAACCGGCTCACCGCCAGCGATGGAGTTGAGTGGAGCGGAAGGGGATCGAACCCTCAACCTCAGCATTGCGAACGCCTTGGCGTCACGCTGGGGGTTCGGGGCCGGCGGTCGGGATCGGCGAAACGCTTGGGGTCGTCGGGGTCGCTCGGATCGGGCCGCGTGGCGTCCGGGAAACGCCGCGCTCCCCGGGGCCGGACGGGGTTGTAGGGTCGACCTGGACCCTCTCGCGTCCTTCCCCGGAGCCGCCCATGAACCCCCTCGGCTACGCCGATTTCCGCCAGAACGTCCTGGCTTATTACCGCTTCCGCGCCCCGACCACGTACCTGAAGGCACGCCAGGTTCTGGACGCCCTGGAACGGCTCGGCGTCCACACCACGGCCGACCTGACCACCGAGACGGCGCTGGCGTTCGTGGCCGATCGTGGCCCGGAGGCCAACCCGCGCACCACCGCCGGCCTGCTCGGCTACCTGCGGGCGATCTGCTCGCTGGCGATCGACGAGGGCTGGCTGGACCGGCCCCCGAGCTGGCGGCGCTGCCGGCCCCGGCCCGGTCCGCCGCCGCCCCGGAAGTCGCTCGACGGCGTCCAGGTCGGCCGGCTGCTGGCCCACCTGGCCCGCGATCGGGCCGACTGGGCGGGGCACCGCCTCGAAACGATGGTCGCGGTCGCGGTCCACACGGGCCTGCGGTACCAGGAGCTGGCCCGGCTGACGGTCGAGGACCTCGACCTGGTCGTCGGCGTGGCGACGGTCCGGGCCCGTGGCCGACGCTTGAAGACCGCCGCGTCGGCCGGGACGGTGCCGCTGTCGACCGCCGCCGTCGAGGCCCTGCGGGCCTGGACGCCCCGGATCGCCCCCGGCCCCTGGGTCTTCCCCGGGGCCAAGGGGCGGGGCCCGTGGTCGGGGGGCTCGGTCGGGTACCGGCCGGTGGATCGCCTGGCCGCGGCCTGCCGCGCGGCGGGGGTGCCCGTCGTGACCTGGCACGGGCTTCGTCACACGTTCGCCTGGGTGGCGACCCGGGAATGGGGGCTGCCGGTCTGGGCGGTCCAGCGCATCCTGCGGCACACGTCGCCCCGGACCACGGAGGGCTACCTGCGGGGCGACGACACGCCGGCCCTGGTCGCGCTAACGCGCGGCCTGGGGTTTCAGTCAGGCCGGTCGGAGGCGACGCCGGCCGCCTGAGCGCGTCGGCGACGGGAGGGGGCCGGGGCCGCGGACCCCTCCCCCGCCGGCGCGTCGTCGGATCGATCGTCGTGGATAGTTTCCCCAGCCGTCAGGGTTTCAACCTCCGGGTTTCCCCCGTCGGCAAGGTTCGCCGAGGGACGGGCAGGGGGGGGCCCTCCCCGGTCCTGCACCACGAACCGCCGGCAGTGGGTGGAGATCCACCCTTCCACGATCGTCGATCGGTCTTCCCCGACCATCAGCGCGTGGACGCCGAGACGCTTCGCCGCGTCGGCGGACAGCACGAGATTGACCTTGCGTTTCGACGCGGGTTCGGGCGCGTCCACCCGGACGCGCCGGCCGGTCCGTTCCTGGGCGGGTCGGTTCGTGGATTCGGACATGGGTCTCTCCTGATCCGTGGATCGATGTGGGCGTCGGCGCGTCCAGGCGCGGGCGCTGTGGGGTGTATCGGCCGCGACGGGGGTGCCCCATGACCGCAGCGGCGCGGC
>JBFWRA010000084.1:0-8893 GCA_050249155.1 Isosphaeraceae bacterium
TACCGGGATTACCTGATCCGAGCGTTCAACGCCGACGTCCCCTACGATCAGTTCGTTCGCGAACATATCGCTGGAGACCTCCTTCCGAATCCGCGCTGGAACGAGGGCGGGAAGTTCAACGAATCGATCATCGGCACGGGATTCTATCGGTTTGGCGAGGCGAATCACGACGATTGCATCAGCCTCAGGCAGATCGGCTATGACCTGGCCGACAATCAAATCGACACGATGACCAAGGCGTTCCAGGCGACGACCGTCGCGTGCGCCCGTTGTCACGACCACAAACTCGACGCGATCGGAATGGAGGACTATTACGCCCTCCTCGGCGTGCTGCGCAGCTCCAGGATGGTTAGCCACACGATCGACGCGCCCGACGTGGACGCGCCCGCGCGGCGGCGTTTGCGGGATCTGAAGGGGGAACTGCGGAGGGAGATCGCCAGGACCTGGCTCCTTGAGATTCCCCAGGTCGCGCGTTACATGCGGGCCGCGACCGCGAAGCGATCCCAACGTGCCGACGCCGCGACCCTCGCCGAAGGCCTCGACGCCTCCCGGCTTGAACGCTGGGTCGCGGTCCTGGCCTCCGAGAATCCGCCGATGGAGGACCCATTCCAGCCCTGGCACGCGCTGGCTCCAAAGAGCGGAACCGAGGCCGATTTCTCGGGTCAATGGCGGAACCTGGTGGATCGGCTCGCGAACGAGGCTCGGGAGCGCGCGGAGTTCAACCGCACGCGGTTCGTCACGTTCGCCGACTTCCGCGACGGTGCCGATCAGGGCTGGCAGGTCGGGGGTCGGATGCTCGACGAAACACCTGGCCGAAGTGGCGACTTCGTGATCCACCCCAGTGGTGACGCGGTCGTTCGCTCGATCCTACCTGCGGGCAGGAACACGCACGCGCTCTCCGACAAGCTCAACGGCACGCTCCGATCCCCCGTCTTGCCCCCCGACAAGGCGTATATCAGCTTCGAAGTGCGGGGAGAGCGCAGCGCCGCGGTGCGGTTGGTTTCCAATAATTGTCAATTGAATTACAAAAATTATCACGCATTGACTTCCGACGATCTCCATTGGGTCACGTTTTCTCCACCGCCCGATCGCGTCGGCCTGCGCACTTACGCCGAACTCATGACGATGTTCGACAACCCGAAGTTCCCCGACCAGTTAAGCGCCCTGGGGGGCGACAAGGCGAACTATCGGGTCCCCTGGGAAAAGGCCGCGGAAAACCCGAGATCGCACTTCGGCATCACCCGAGTGGTGCTGCACGACGAACCCGACCCGCCGAAGCCCGAGTTGAGTCACTTGCGTCGGCTGTTCGAGGGGGACGAGCCGAAAGGGTCCGACGACCTGCTGACCCGTTACGCCACGATCATCCAGGACGCGCTGCGCGCCTGGGCCGAGGACAAGGCCGATGACGACGACGTCCGTTGGCTCGACGCCTTGTCGCGGCGGGGATTACTGGGCAACCGACCGTCCCAATCGCCGCTTCTGGCGTCGTTGGTTGACGAGTACCGCCGGGTTGAGGCTGAATTGTCGCTCCCTCGCGTGATCCCGGGGGTCTCCGACGGTGGTCCGGGGATTGAGCAACCGGTCTTCGTTCGAGGTGATTGCGACCGGCCCGGAGATCCCGTGCCGCGCCGATATCTGGAAGTTCTTTCCCCTTCACGCGCGCCGTTCCCGGCTCCAGGGAGTGGGCGGTTGGAACTCGCCGATCGCATCAGTTCGGCCGAGAATCCTCTGACGGCCCGCGTGATGGTGAACCGCGTCTGGCATCATCTCTTCGGGACCGGCCTGGTGCGGTCGGTCGACGACTTTGGTCACGTCGGGGAGGCCCCCTCGCATCCCGAGCTGCTCGACCACCTCGCCGCCCAGTTCGTCGAGGAGGGCTGGTCGGTCAAGCGGTTGATCCGTTCCATCGCGCTCTCTCGAACCTTTCAACTGGCGAACACCCCCTCGGCGGAGTCCAGCGAACTCGACCCACTCAATCGGCTGTTGCGGTACTATCCCGCTCGTCGGCTGGAGGCGGAGTCGATCCGTGACACGATCCTGTTCGCCTCGGGTCGATTGGACCGCCGACTCTTCGGAATGAGCGTGCAACCGTACCGCGAGAAGGAGTATGCCGACCGTCGCCTTTTTCCCGGCCCCCTCGACGGCGACGGCCGCCGCGGCATTTATATCAAGAACAACCTGATGGAGGCTCCCCAGTTCCTGGCCGCGTTCGATTTTCCGGGAGGCAAGGTGACCCGGGGTCGCCGCGACGTGACGAACGTCCCCGCGCAGGCCCTGGCGCTTTTGAACGACCCGTTCGTGCTGCGACAGGCTGAAGTCTGGGCCGGTCGATTGATCGACCGCGGCGACGAACCGATCGAACGACGGATTCAGGCGATGTTCCAGACCGCGCTGGGGCGTCCCGCGACCGGCGAGGACCAGGCGCGCTTCGGCGCGTTGATCCCGCGACTGGCGGAGTTGCACGCCGTCTCGGCGGCGGAGGTGATGAAGAGTCGTCCCGTCTGGAAGGACGTGTCGCACGTTTTCCTCAATATGAGCGAATTGATTTTCATTCCCTGAGATCATCGCGGGGAGGTTCGGGTGGGGACGAAACGACACGAGATCGCGACGGGTTGCCCTGGGCGTGAAGTCCCGGGCCTCTCGCGACGGGCGATGCTGGTGGGCTCGGCCAATGGATTTGGCTTGCTCGCGCTGGCCGGTTTGCTGGGGGAAACCGTCGCGGCGGAGGAACCCGAACCCCTGGCCGGGCGGCGTCCCCACTTCGCGCCGAAGGCGAAGAACGTGATCTTTTGTTTCATGGACGGCGGAGTGTCGCACGTTGATTCGTTCGACCCCAAGCCGAAGCTGGCCGAGGTCGACGGACAGGCGTTCACAGAGTCGAAGAACCCGACGGCGAACGCCAACCGAAAGTGGCTGCGAAGCCCCTGGCGCTTTCGACGGCACGGCGAATCCGGGATGCCCGTGAGCGACCTGTTCCCTCACATCGCGAACTGTGTGGATGATCTGGCCGTCATCCGATCGATGAAGGCGGAATTGCCGCTCCACTCGACGGGAGTGCTCTTCCTGCATACCGGTTCGAACAACGCGGGCCGGCCGAGCCTGGGTTCGTGGGTGAACTATGGCCTGGGAAGCGAGAACCGAAACCTGCCTGGGTTCGTCGTCCTCAGTTTCGGAGTCGTCCCTTGCGGCGGACTGGAGACCTTCTCGAACGGGTTCCTCCCCGCCAACCACCAGGCCACTTTGCTTCAGGCCGACGGTACTCCGATCGCCAACCTCGCGCCGGCCGACCCCGACGCGCGCGTCCAAGAGGCCAAGCTCGCCTTACTAAGCGAGCGAAACGCGGCCTTCTCCCGATCGCTGGGCGGGAACGACGCCGTCGAATCCGCGATCAAGAATTACGAGATGGCATACCAGATGCAGTCACTGGTTCCGGACGTCCTCGACCTGGGCCGAGAGACTCAGGCGACGCTGAGGCTCTATGGGATTGACTCGCAGGTCCCGTCGAAGCGGCTCTACGGCATTCAATGCCTTCGGGCTCGGCGGATGGTCGAGTCGGGCGTGCGATTCGTTGAGATCACGTGTCCGCCGGGTGCCTCCAACGGCACCTGGGACCAGCACGGAGACCTCAAGAAGGGGCACGAGAAGAACGCGCTGGACACCGATCAGGCGATTGCGGGTTTGATCCTCGACCTGAAATCGCGCGGGCTCTTCGAGGAGACGTTGATCGTCTGGGCGGGCGAGTTCGGCCGCACGCCCCACTCCGCGGGCCGCGACGGGCGGGACCACCACCCCGAGGGCTTCACCGTCTGGCTGGCCGGTGGAGGAGTCAAGGGGGGGACGATCCACGGCGCGACCGACGAGTTGGGCATGCACGCCGTCGAGGAGGTCCACACGATGCATGACCTTCACGCGACGATCCTTCACTTGCTCGGCCTGGACCACGAACGCCTGACCTTCCGCTTCAGCGGTCGCGACTTTCGCCTGACCGACGTCCACGGGCAAGTGATCCGGGCCATCGTGGCCTAGATATCGTCTCAGGAATTGGGGTAAACGGTTGGGCCGTCGCTCTCGCGTCACGAAGCGAGTGTGTCGCGATGCGGAGCCACGAGCTGTCCGGTACCGATCCGGCTCAGGGTCTCGATCAATCGGCTCGGCCCGGCACCGAGCGTGACCGCGCTCCCCGGATTCCGCGACGACTTGCGACGTCCTCATCACGTCGGGGACGTTGGTCAAGAATCCCGTGTCAATGAAGACATGGATATTTTCAAGATTCTCCGCCTCCCTGGCGTGGCCGACGTTGGCGTCCTGGTGGGCTACGGGTCGTTCCGCGAGGAGCGCGGGGCGTCCCCGACGGTCGACCCACCGCCGGACGAGAAGTCGCCTTTCAATGGCGTGTGACCTGTCACACGCTCGAAAGCGGCTCGCTGGAGTCCCCAAAGGATGTCAGGTGGACGTCGGCCTTGGAAAGCAGGGAGAGGAAGAGGCTGCACATCTTGCGATTCGGGTCGTTTCGATGGTCGAGGACGCGGCCGCCCTGGATTTTACCGCCGCCACCGCCCAGCAGCACCACGGGCAACTTCGTCGCGTCGTGGCCGCCGGTGAGCATGCTTGAGCAGTACAGAATCATGGAATTGTCCAGGGCGGTGCGACTTCCCTCCTGAATCGCGTCGAGTTTCTCCGCGACGTACGCGAGCTGCTTGAGGAAGAACTGGTTGACCTTGAGCCAGTCGTCCGTATCGCTATGCGAGAGCAAGTGGTGGATCATGTAATCCACGCCAAGGTTCGGGAATCGCAGCGAGCTGTGGTCGTTGTTGAGCTTGAGCGTGCAAACGCGCGTCGTGTCGGTCTGAAACGCGAGGACCAGGATATCGCACATGAGCTTCATGTGCTCACCGATATCCTGAGGGATGCCGTCCGCGGGACGCGCCACGTTGGGTTTTTCCAAGGTGGGACGCCAACCCTGAAGTTCGCCACGCTGACCGGCGTGATCGATTCGCCGTTCGACCTCTCGAACCGAGTCGAGGTACTCGTCAAGTTTGCGCTGGTCGGAGAGGCTCACGGCGCGGCGGACGTCCTGGGCGCTCTCCAGCACCGAGTCGAGCACGCTTTGGTCCCCCTTGCGGACCTCGTCCTTGAACAGGCGATCAAAGGCCAGCGCGGGGTAGAGCTCCAGCGGCGTCGGAGTCGTGGGTGAACTCCACGAGATGTGCGACGAGTAGAGCATCGAATAGTTCTTGTGAACCGAGGGGTTCGACTTCTCGCAACCCAGAACCAGGCTGGGTACTTTCGTGGAACGCCCATGCGTTTGCGCGAGGATTTGATCGACGCTCGTGCCCGAGCGGATCTCGCCCCCCGAGGCGAGCGGAGCGCCCGAGAGCAGGTTCCCAGTCTGCGAGCTGTGGATGTTGCCCTTCAGCGCCTCGGCGTTGAACAGGCCCTGAATCATCAGCATCTTCTCGCGATGCGGTTGCAAGGGCGCGAGCACCTTGCCCAGCTCCATCGAGCGTCCCGAGCCCCTGGCCCACCACTCCCGCGAGTGGAAGCCGTTCCCCGAGAAGAGCACCGCCAGGCGGACCGGGGCCTCGCTCGCCCTGGTGGCGACCTCGTCCCCCCAGACGTTGATCGACTCCAGCCAGGGCAGCGCCATGCTCACGCCGACACCGCGAAGAAAGGTACGGCGGGGGAACCGGTGGGTGTTCGGGTTCATCGTCGGCCTCGGCGTGTTCGGGTCCAGTGGGATCGGTTCACGAAGCTCAGTTTACCACGACCATTCAAGGAGTTCCGCTCGCGAAATCACGGCCTCGAATCTCGCGGAACTGGCGACTCCGCACGATGGTCTCGACCACTTCGCTGAAGGGGGCGTCGCGCGTCACCAGCCCGGTCAGTTCGTCGAGCAGCGGGTCGTCGGAGAGCCGCGCCGAGCGCCCCAACGCGTATCCAAGCAGTTTGCGGCAGAACTGTCGGGCGACGGCCTCGCGTCGGTTCGTCAGCAGGTAAGTCCGCAAGCCTTCGAGTCCCTCGAAGACGTCACCGTCCCTGGTTCTGGCGACGACCTCGACGGGGACGTCGCCCAGGTCCTTCTCCCGTTTTCGGCCGATCGAGTCGTAGCCCTCCAGGGCGAATCCGAACGGGTCGATCCGGACGTGGCAAGTCGCGCACTTCGCGTCGCCGCTGTGCCGCTCGACGAGCTGACGCACGCTCAGACCGCCGGCCGAGGTCTCGTCCTCGGGAAGCTGTGGCACTCCCGGCGGAGGCTTCGGTAGCTTCTCGCCGAGCAGGACCTCGGAGACCCAGTTGCCCCGGAGGATCGGACTTGTGCGCGATGCTCCCGACTGCTTCGCGAGGGTCGTGGACAACCCGAGAACGCCGCCGCGCCCAAACGCCTTGACCCCCTCGACGCGCCGCCAGCCCTCTCCGCCGACGCCGGGGATGCCGTAATGCTTGGCGAGGGGTTCATTCACCAGCGTGAAGTCGGCGTCGAGGAAGGCGAGCGCTGGCAGGTCGCGCTGATAGAGTTCGGTGCAGAACCGGATCGTTTCCTCATACATCGATCCCCGAAGTTCGTTGAAGGTCGGGAAATGACGCTCGCTTTTCTCATCAAGCGTGTCAAATTCATAGACGTTCAACCATTGACAGGCGAACTCGGTGGCCAGCCGACGGACCTTGTCGTCCTTCAGCATCCGGCGCGCCTGCTCGGCGAGGACGTCGGGGTCGCTCAAACGCCCCGACTCGGCGAGTTCTCGCAAAGCCTCGTCGGGCACCGACGACCAGAGGAAGTAGCTCAGTCGACTGGCCAGTTCCCAGGCGGAAACGGGTGACGACGACTTCCCGGGCTTCGGCGTTTCGACACGGTAGAGGAACTCGGGCGCGATCAGCACTCGGGCCAGAACCAGTCGCCAGGCGTCGTCGTGCGGCAGTTCCTCGCGACGGAGGTCTCGGTAGAGCTGGCGTAGCGCGTCCACCTCATCCGCCTGGAGCGGACGTCGGTACGCCTTCGAGGCGAACGCGATCACCGCGTCGAGCTGTTTCGGCTCGACCTCGACCAGCCGCTGGCGAAAGGCCGCCGCGCGTTCCATGATCGGCTGGCGCAAGGGCTCGAAGAGCGAGGGGTCGCCGTCCTGCGAGGCGTACTCGAGAAGCTGTTGGAACGCGTCGACGAGTGTGAGCGCGTCCTGGCTGACGAATCGAAGCTCGTCCCAGAGGCGATCCAGCCGGGCGGTCTGGGCGTCGTCGAGCATGAGACGCCTCAGAAGGTCGTCCTCTCGGTAAAACAGCGTGAGCGTCACGACCTCGTCGACCGGCACGATCTTCGTGTAGCAGAGCGCGGGGGGGAACGTCTGGCGGAACACGTCGAAGGCCGCCTCGAAGCGATTGCGCGCGGGGCCCGCGTCGGCGACCACCACGGGCCGGGTCGGGTCGGGCCTCGACCGCGGGGCGGGCTTCGTCAGGGAGACCGCGAGTTGAACGCTCCCCTCCAGGGCCGAGGGATGAAGCTGGCCCGTGGTCACGAATTCGCAGCCTTCCACAAGCTCGGCCGGAAGCGTGATCTGAACGACGGCCGGGGCGTTGACTCCCAGGCTTTCCCCGTCGATCTTCACGCCGCTGGGCAATCGCCCGAACGTCCAGGAGCCGAGTGAGGACGGTCGTTCCTCGGCGTCGGTCTTCCCGAGTTCAGCACGAGCCGCCCTCAAGAGTGGCCCTCGGAGGGAGCGGAGTTGGCGGAGGAGCTTCGCGTCGGGGCTGTCCTTCTCCGGGCTCGCCCCCGAGGTCAGCGCCCGCTGAAGTTCACTGGCGAGGGCTCGCTGTTGATCGGGGGTCGTCGCTTCCCGCCACCTCGCCAACAACGAACCCGCGGGGACCACCGTGTCGGAGTCGCCACCGCCCTCGGGCTCGGTGTAGAAGTGCCAGACCCCGGGATTGCCAAGGCGGTCGGCGTGCGGGTTTCCGGCCAGGACGTCAGGCGCGACGTCGGCGGCGAGGTCCCAGGTCGCGCCCTCGCCAGTCAGGGTGAGGTCGACGGCCGTGAGGTCGCAGGCGTGGTTGCCGTCGCGCGGGCCGATCACGACGGAGACGAGGTCGCCGCGTCTCACTTGCAAGGATTCGAACGGCCCGAGTTCGACCAACTTCGCCCCCTGGGCCACGCCGGCGGCCAGGCGCTGGCGGGTCCCGCCGCGACGGACCTCGACCGACCAGGTCACGCCGTTGCCGCATTCGGGATGCGCGTGCTGGACCTTCCCCGTGATTCGCAACGCCCGCGAGACCGGGCTGAGCCAGCCCACCGCGACCCGCGAGGTGGGCGAGGGATGCATCGCCACGCTGTGAGGCGCGAGGTTCCCTGGGACTCGGACGTGGGTATCGGACGAGTTCGCCACCATGTTCGGCGTCGCGCCGGGGCCCCATCCGTTCACGAAGGCGTAGCCCGAAACGTTTCGGTTCTGACCTTGAAGGTGCGTCGTGATCGTCGGAGCCTCGTCGCCAGTTCCCAGCCCGACGGCCTCGAACCAGGCCAGGAGCACGTCGAGCGGGACGTCATGCTTTCGGGCAAGTTCTTCCGGGTTGAACCGGCCTCGCGCACCCGCCGCCTCGGCCGCCGCTTCGAGGCTCCGCGCGGTCCCTTCGAAAAGGCGCTGGCGTCGGGTCGCCAGCGACCGGGCCACGTTGGGCACGTCGCGGAGGGGGAGGTCGGGCATTCCTGGCGAGACCAGCCTGGGGCGTTCCCAAACGACCGAGTCGTGATCCGACCCGTCGCCCGCGTCGTCCGCGACCAGGTGAAGGGTCACGTCCTCGCCGTCGAGGGAGGAAGGGAGCGGAACGCGGAACTCCTGGCGGGTCAGCAAGGGTGACACAGGCTCCATCCACGACTTCGGCCCGCCGACCTTGCCGATATGGCCGA
>JBFWRA010000085.1:0-8874 GCA_050249155.1 Isosphaeraceae bacterium
ACGACGCTCTTCCGATCTCTCCGATGCAAGGGGTTGCCTCGCCCCCGCAGGGTCTTTCAAAAGTCTCGTAATCCATCGAGAAGTTGACTATCCTGACGGGACAAGGAGTTCCCATCATTGATGAAGGAAGACAAATAACAAATGGCCAAGTGACAAAAGGCTGAAAGGCTGACGAGAGGCCAGGAACATAATCAAGGGGAACCGCGTAGTCTGAGGGGGCGCGGGACTTCGCCTGAGGAACAATCCACCCGCTAAATCCACAGAACCGAGGAACAAGCCACGCGCTAAATCCAGGGGCATTGGGAGAAACACGAAGCCGCGATGGCGTCCGTCTCAGGATCGTTGAAAGGATGCCTCGGAAGCTTGATCTTCAAGCCCCGAATGGGCCTCCTGGCATGGCCGTTCCATGATTCCGGGACACACACTGATCTTCACGCGAGACGAACTCCTGACAAGGCGGACCGAACACCCCGACGACATGCCGTGTCGTCCTGGCGTCTGGCCCACCCCTCAAGCCTTTGTTAAACTTCCGCGTCGTGTCGTGTCGTGTCGCGCGAGGCTTGACCACGGGACCATCGAGAGGAACCAAGTGATGAATCGCGTCAAGTGGACCCTGGCGATCGCGATCGCCCTGACCCTGGGATCGACGGCGGCGGTCGCCGACGAGTTTCGGCCGTTGGTCGAGGGGACCGACCCCGGCCAGTTCGCTCTGGTCAAGATCGGGCCGGAGACCATCTCCATCGTCGACGGCGAGGTTCGGCTCACGGGAAAGCCCAACGGCTACTTCGCCACGAAGTCTTCCCACAAGAATTACGTGCTCCGATTCGAATGGATGTACGAGCGGCCCGAATCGCTGGCCAGTGACGCGGCGTTTCGCGGCAATAGCGGGCTGCTCCTGCACATTCAGGAGCCGCACAAGGTCTGGCCCCCGGCCATCGAGGTTCAGCTCATGAACGCCGACGCCGGCAACACCTTCGGCATCCCTCCCGCGAAGTTCCAGGGCAAGAAGGACGCCGAGGCGCAAAAGCGGGCGATCAAGCCCGTCGGCCAGTGGAACGCCGTCGAGGTCACTTGCAAGGACGGCTCGATCGTCGCCACGATCAACGGGATCGAGGTCGCCAGGGGCGTCGGCGCGTCGCCCGATCACGGGCCGATCGGCTGGCAGTCCGAAGGGGCCCCCATCCGGTTCCGCAACCTGGCGATCAAACCGCTGGATTGACGCTCGCCATTACTTGACGAACTGGCCGATCCGTTCGAGGAACGCCTCGTTGGTCGGCGACTTCGCGAGTTGCTTGACCAGGGACTCCATCGCCTCGACCGGCTTCAGGTCGGCGAGACTTCGGCGCAGGAGCGTCACCCTGGCGAGCGTCTCGGGGTCGAGGAGGCGTTCCTCCTTGCGGGTGCCCGACTGTTGAAGGTCGATCGCGGGCCAGACCCTGCGGTCGGCCAGCTTGCGGTCGAGCACCAGTTCCATGTTGCCGGTCCCCTTGAACTCCTGAAAAATCAGGTCGTCCATCCGGCTGCCGGTCTCGATCAGGGCGGTGGCCAGGACGGTGAGCGAGCCCCCCTCCTCGAACGCCCTGGCCGCGCCGAAGAGCCGCTTGGGCACGTCCATCGCCTTGATATCCATGCCCCCCGACATCGTCCTGCCGGAGTTGCTTCCCTTGTTGTAGGCCCTGGCGAGCCGGGTCAGACTGTCCATCAGGACCAGGGCGTCCCCCCCCGACTCGGCGATTCGTTTGGCCCGGTCGATGGTGAGCTGGGCGATCCGGATGTGATCTTCGATGGAATGGTCGTTGGACGACGAGAACACGTCGCCACGGACGGCCCTGCGGGTCTCGGTGACCTCCTCGGGGCGCTCGTCGACCAGCAGAACGATGAGTGTGACCTCGGGGTGATTGGTCGCGACGGCGTGCGCGATCTGCTGGAGCAGGATCGTCTTGCCGCTGCGAGGCGGGGCCACGAGGAGCCCGCGCTGGCCCTTGCCGATCGGGGTGAGCAAATCCATCACCCGCATCCCCAGCGGCTCCGCGCCGGTTTCCAGGCGAATGCGCTCGGTGGGATCGATGGCCGTCCGATCCTCAAAGCTTTGGGAAGCGGCGAGGGTCTCGGGGGGTTGGCCCTCGACGGTCCCGACCTCGACGAGCGTGGGCGGGTTGGCCGGTTTCGGCCCTGGCTCGGCCACCCCGCTGACCAGCGCGCCGGATCGGAGGCCAAAGCGCGTCACCAGGTGCGCCGGGACGTTCGCGTCGGCGGGAGAAGCCTTGAGGTTGCGCTTCGGGTCGCGGAGGAACCCGTCCCCTTTCGGAGAGAGCTCCAGGACGCCGCTGACAAGGAGTTCGGCGTTGGTCATGATCGGACTCGGGCTCGGGGCGCGGGGCGGGGATCGTTGGGCGGGGCGCGGCGAACGCGGGCCGAAACCTGGCCGGTTCGGGAGAGGGACCAGGCCAAACGGATCACCGCGCGTGGCCGGGTCGAGGGCGCTTGGCGGGATCGGTTCGGCCAGGTCTTACGAGATTCGTTGACCTCATCCAGAGTAACCCGGGGCGACCCCGACGTCCACCGCCTGATCGGGCGATCCTTGCCGTTCAGACCTTCTGGTGGGGGGTGTGGGCGGTCTCTCCGCCGTCGGGGGTCGGGGTGATCTCGTAGTCGCCGAAGAGGTTCGGGCTTTCGGCCTGGACCAGTTTGAGGACGGCGATCGCGACCTTGCGGATCTCGACGTCCGCGGCGGGGTCGGCCCGCATCTCGATGAAGTGCCGCAGCGCCCGACCGTTGGCCGTCACGAAGATCTTGGTTTCGGTGGCGTTGGGGAGAACGCTCCGGGCGGCCTCGCGGGCCTTCTTGCGTCGAAGCGTCTTATCCTCCAGGTCCGCGAACTTCGCCGCCAGCCCGTCGGCCAGCAGTCGATAGGCGCGCTGGCTGGCCTGGACGGCCTCCGTCCAGATCCGATGCAGTTCGGGGTCCTCGGCGATCGCGTCGGGCTCGACGAACTCGCACGAGGACTCATCCACGAAGCGTTGGCTCAACTGCGAGTAGCCAAACCCCGCCCTGTGCCGGACCAGCTCGTGCGTGAACGACCGGCTGACTCCGGTGATGATGAAGTTGAAGACCGCGTGTTCCAGGACCGAGCCGTGGCCGACTTCCAGGATGTGCCCCACGTACGCCTTGTTGCCGCCGGGTCGGGGCTTGGCGAAGCTCATGTAGCAAAGCCGGCCGGCGACCTCGATGAGCTTCTCGCCGGCCACCTCGGCGTCGGTCGTCCATCGGCTGACCCCGTGGTCGCTCAGGAAGGCGTCCAGCGCCTCGTCATTGACCGACTGCCTTCCCACCAGGTACACCTTGGGCTGGCGAACGATGGAAAGCGTCGGTTCCGGTTCGTGTGGGGACATCCGTGTCTCGCTCCCAATGCGGCAAGGATCGGCGTGGACCTGTCATCCAGGGTCGAGGATCACGGGTCGAAGGGGGGCGTGCGCGCTCGACCCACTTTCGCATATACTACGCGAAACTGGCCGATCGCGATACACGGGAAGGCCCTCGGGCTCGATGCGCAAGATCCAGCTGAAGAGTTCCGGTCGTCGACGACTCGCCGCGCATTTCGCCAGCGACCTGAACGACGCCCAGCGCGCCGCGGCGACCGCCCCCGACGGATACAACCTGATCCTCGCGGGCCCAGGGTCGGGCAAGACCCGGGTCATCACCTATCGCGTCGCCCACCTGATCGAAAAAGGAGTCCCCGCCGGCTCGATCCTGCTCGTCACCTTCACCCGACGCGCCGCGCGGGAGATGGTCGCCAGGCTGGAAGGACTGATCGGACCCCAGGCGACCGAGGTCTGGGCGGGCACCTTCCATCACGTCGGCAACCGCATTCTGCGCGCCTCCGCCAAGGTGCTCGGATACGACCCAAACTTCACCATCCTGGACGGGGAGGATCAGACCGACCTGATCCGCCTGGCGATGTCGGATTCCGGGCTCTTCGGGACGGGCAAGCTCGCGCCGAAGCCCGCCTCCGTGTTGCATCTGATCAGTTACGCCGTGAACGTGGGGCGGCCGCTGCGCGAGGTCGTGCTGGAAAAGAGCCCCGGACTGGCCGAGTGGGTTCCCGCCATCGAGGCCGTCGCCTCGGCCTACCGCGATCGCAAACGCGCCGCCAACGCGCTGGATTACGACGACCTCCTCGGCGAGTGGGCCCGACTGCTCCGCGAGTTCCCCGATCAACGCGCGGCTCAGGGGCGGAGATTCCAGCATATTTTGATTGACGAGATGCAGGACACCAATCACGTCCAGGTCGCGCTGGTGGAGACGGTGGCCGCCGCGGGCGCGGGGAACCTCACGGCCGTCGGAGACGACGCGCAGTCGATCTACGCGTTTCGAGGGGCCAACTACGATAACATCCTGAAGTTCCCCGAACGACATCCGGGGGCGAAGGTCTATCGACTGGAGACCAACTACCGGTCCACCCCTGAGATCGTCGCCTTCACCAACGCCTCGATCGCCCACAATCGCGGGGGGTTTCCCAAAGACCTCGTCTCCGCCAGGCCCGCGGGGCTCAAGCCGGTCGCGCTGCCGGTGACCGACGCCTTCGAGGAGGCGGATTTCCTCTGCCAGCAGATTCTGGAGTTTCACGAGGAGGGCGTGCCCCTGGCGCGGATGGCGGTCCTCTACCGCAACCACCACGACAGCATCGTGCTTCAGGGGGAACTGGTGGCCCGAGGGATTGAATACAGCGTTCGGAGTGGAGTTCGATTCTTTGAGCAGGCTCATTTGAAAGATGTATTGGCCTATTTGCGCATCGTGGTCAACCCGCGGGACGAGCCGGCCTGGCGACGGCTCTTGCTCTCGCTGCCGGGGATCGGGCAGGCCAAGGGATCGGCCCTTTGCGTCCGATTGATCGGCGCGGAGTCACCCCTGGACGCGATGGCGACCGCCGAGGTGATGGCGGCGGTGCCGCCGAAGAGCCGAGGGTTTTACGCGGGGCTCGTCGCCGACGTTCAGAAGGTCCAGGCCGTCGATCCCGAGTCCAACCCCGCCGAGGCGATCCACGCGGTGCTGAAAGGGGGCTATCCCGCCACCGTGAAGGTCAAGTACGAGCGGCCCGAGAATCGGATCGCCGATATCGAGCAACTCGCCGTCTTGGCGGCGCGGTACCAGAGCCTCGAACGCATGATCGCCGAACTATTGCTGGCCGGGGATATTTACGGAATGGATACCGTCGAGGGAGGGGAGCCGGCCGACTCCCTCGTGCTCAGCACGATCCATCAGGCCAAGGGCCTGGAATGGTCCCGGGTCTTCATTCCCAGGTTGATTGAGGACGGCTTTCCGCACTATCGCGCCCTGGGAGAACCGGGAGGCGAGGAGGAAGAGCGCAGGATCTTTTACGTCGCGGTGTCCCGGGCGATGGACGAGCTCTACCTGACGTATCCCATGACCGTGAGCCGCGGGGGGCGTGGCCCGAACGTCCTGACCAGGCCCAGCCGGTTCCTCACGGAGATTCCGCCCGACCTGTACGAGCCGGCCGTCGTCGAGCGTGACGGCGTTTGATCCGACCCCCTGGTGGACTGATGGGACACGAACCCTCCGATTCCCCCGACGTCCTGCTTGACCGGCTCCGGGACCATCCCGAGTGGGACGATCGCCAGCGCGAGGATTTCCTCGGGCGGCTGGTCGAACGGTTTCCCCCCGATCGCGTGATCACGGCGGTCCGTTCCCGGCTTGGCGACCTGAGGGGCTGTGACGCGGAGTCCTTGCTTCGGCTGATCGAGGCGAATCCCGACCCGGAGACCCTGGAGGTTCTCGCCGGTTGCCTGGAGCGACAGCCGGACCTCCCCCCCGAACGGGCCTGGGCGGCCCTGGCCGTTCTGGATGGGGCGGGAGTTCTGGACCGGCATCCCGCCCTGGTCGAGCGCTGGAACGACCTGGTCGAACTCATTGAGGAGGACGACGACCCGCTCTCTCAACTGGTCGAGCAGATCGAGGGCGACCCCGACGGCGTCTGGATGGCGCTCCAGGGACTTGGCGCGATCGAGGCGGAGATTCGGCCCGAGATCGTCGCGGGCCTGGCGGAGATCCCGACGGGGCCCGGCCTGGTCGAGTTCCTCCGACTCCTGGCCTACACCCCCGACGAGCCCACGCGATCGGCCGCGCTGGCGGTTCTGGAGCGTGCGGAGCCCGACGCGCCCGGAATCGCCGAAGCCTGGCGCGACCTGGCCTCGAACCATCCCGATCCGGCACTCCGTCGGGAGGCCGCCCGGCGATCGCCAGAAACGGCGATCGTTCGGAAGGCCGAGGGAACGATGGTCAAGGCTGGCCCGCACCTGGTTCGGTCGCTCGTAACCGCCGTGGAGGGGCGGGGACGGGCCTCGATCGTGCTGGTCGCCCGAAAGGAAGGTGGGACCGTCACCGCGGCGTTCGTCTGCGACGTGCGGGAGGGCCTGGTGGACGTGCTTGGGGAAACGTCGGAGGACGACGCGGCCCTGACCGCGTTTGAGGAACTCACCCGCGGGCTGGACCGCGATTGCCTCCTGGACCGGCACGAACTGGCCCTGGCGCTGCTGGCGGGCTGCCTCTGGCTTGGGGGCCCGGAAACTCCCCCATCCGCCCGCTACTGGGTCGAGGCGACCGCCGCGGGAATGCTCGATCCCCGCCCCCTCCGCTCGGACTTCGCGGCGGCGAACGTCGACGCGATCCCTTATGAAGAGATGCCCGCGCGTGTGATCGAGATACTCGACGCCTGCCCGGACTGGGTGGACGATTCGCCACTCACGGTCGAGCTGGCCGAGGAGATTTCGCTCCGAGAGGGACCGGGGACGCCTGATCCGTCCCGAGACTCCGGGGCGTATCGGTTCCTCTTCGAACGCAGGCTCAAGGGACAACTCGAGCGCTACCAGAGGATGCTGCTCT
Source organism: Isosphaeraceae bacterium (assembly GCA_050249155.1). Lineage (GTDB taxonomy): Bacteria > Planctomycetota > Planctomycetia > Isosphaerales > Isosphaeraceae > JBFWRA01. The sequence continues at coordinate 6,901 of JBFWRA010000085.1, forward strand.
GGATGGCGGAATTCTGGAGAGTCGCGGGGAAGGAACGGCTGGCTCTCTCCGCGCGAGCGCTGGCCTGGCAACTCTCCGACGCGCAGCACGTCGTTCCCGGCCATCCGTTCGCCGTCGCCCTGACGACGCGGAGCCTGCTGCGGGCGCTGAGAAAACGCTCCGAAGGTGGAAGTGAGCGGTAGGGTCCGCCGTCGCGGCCCGAGCGTTCGTTGATGGAACGCGAGAGCGGACCCCACGTTCGCCTCGCGAGGCTCGACCTTACTTCTTGGCCGGCTTCGCTTCGGCGGCGGGCTTGGCGGCGGGCTTCTTCTTGTCGTCGATCTTCTTCTTCTTGGCCTTGTCCTTCGGCGCCTTGTCACCCATCGGAGAACCCCCTCGCGTTTTCGGGAAGTGAAACGGAACGGATGGGTCGGTCAAGCCTGTCGCGGGGAACCCCGACGATCAGCTTCCCTTCAATCTGCAACGGCGGACCGGGGACTTCAAGTGGGTCCGCGATTTTTTTTGAAATCGCCGGCCGTGGGAAGGGGTTTTAACGGAATGATCGGCGGCTTTGGATGGGGAGCCGGCGTGGACGCGAAGGCCCCGGGGAAGTCGCTGACTTTCCCCGAGGCCCTCGATCGGATGATCATCGGGTTCGTCTCAGAGCGGCTCGTAGCAGGAGCGCCCGGGGTTGCGACAGTCCTCCCCGGCGACGAGGTCGTCGTCGGGTCCGAACCCCTTCATCGTCTGAAGACACCAGTAAATGCTGTTGTCGTAACCGTCGTGCGATTCTCCACCGGAGCCGTCGGTGTAAATGTACATTCCCTTGTTCCGAAGGTGGCGGCACGGGACCGCCGCTTCGAGCACGGGAAGTTCGTTCGGGTCGGAAGTCGACACGGCTCAGCCCTCCTCCCAGTAGCGGTTGCCGACAGCCGCCAGCAGCGCCCGCTTCACGACGGTCTGGGTCAGGGCGACCTTGTAGCCGTTCATCGAGAGGGGCTTGGCCCCTTCGACGGCGGCCTCGCCGGCCTTGGCGGCCGACTCCATCGACACGGCCTTGCCGGTGATCGCCTTCTCCGCGGCCTCGCTGCGCCAGGGGATCGGGGCGACCCCGTAGACGACGACCCTGGCCTTCGAGACCGTGTCTCCGTCCATCGACAGGTTGACCGAGGCCATGACCAGTGGCCAGTCGTGCGCCTGCTTCTGCCGCGCCTCGTACGAGGCGTTCTTGCCGGACGTGCCCGGCACGAGGACCCGGGTCAGCAGCTCGCCAGGGGCGACGGACAGCTCGCGATCGCCGGCCTTTTTGGGGACCAGGTAGAGGTCCTCGACGGGGATGGTCCGATCTCCCTTTTCCCCGCGGATGACGACCTGGGCTCCCAGCGCGACGAGGGGGACGGCCAGGCTCGACGGGCTGACGTAGAGCGCGTTGCCGTCGGTCATGAAGATCGAGTGGTACCGATTGTCTCCCTCGCGGACGAGGCTCTTGTCGTCCTTGAGGGCGAGCAGACCGTTGCCAGCGCGATAGTACCAGCAGCGCGGGCGCTGAAGGAGGTTGCCCCCGACGGTCGCCATGTTCTTGATCTGCGGGGTGCCGACCTCGGAGGCGGCCTGCCAGAGCGCAGGGTAGCGTTCCTTGAGCCCCTTGTGGTCGAGCAGTTCGGTGAGCGTGGCCCCCGCGCCGATGAGCAGTCCGCCGGAGCTGGGCTCATCCATGACGCCGCCGAGCCCCTTGACGTCCTTGAGGTAAACCACTCGGTCGGGGCTGGTGACGTAATCTTTCATCCGGCAGAGGAGGTCGGTGCCGCCGGAGAGCGCCGCCGACCCGGAACCGCCCAGGAGCTTCAGGGCGTCGTCGACGCTCGACGGGGCGGCGTATTCAAAGGCTTACATGGTCGTTACGCCTTCCCTTCGTTAAGCCTTGGGTGCCTTGGCCAGGGCGGTGAGGATGTTCCTGGGTGACATCGGCCACTCGTGAACGCGGACGCCGATGGC
>JBFWRA010000086.1:0-8835 GCA_050249155.1 Isosphaeraceae bacterium
CATCCAGCCTGAATGGACCTTGTGATCGCCGCGTCCACAATTCCGAACGACCCGGTCTCACGCGACTGGTTGAAGACGGCCTCGCGCACATAAGACTCAATCGATGGAATGACGAGTCTTGACGGCGGGGAGCCGCTCTGGACGCTCCGGCGTTCCGCGTTGGGCAGAACGCTTCACGACCTCGGGTAGCGGGTTGCTCATCGTGCGCAACGAAACACGTCAATTCCTCGGCACCCCTGACGTGTGGGGTGGAGAACGTCAGCGCTGGCGGCGTATCGCCACGGGCACCATAGGAGAACGACCTCGATCTGTCGTCGTCCCGTCGAATGAACGTGCAAGTATTGCGCCCAGCGCGGCGCTTCCACTTCCGCCAGATTGGTCACTTATCGATATCTCTCGCCGTGTTCACTTCCTGGCGGCCGATGCGTCATGTCGTTCGGTTGGAGCGTCTCACCGGGGGGTCGGACCTCGGCCGGAGCGAACAATGAGCCAGGCACAGAATCCGGGAGGTTTGTAGACGTTTGGGAAGACTGTCGCTCCACGGCACCCCGTCACACTCTCCCCGGAGCATGTCCGTCCCATGAGAAATGAAGTCTCGCTCGACGTGTCGAGCGCCGAGTGCCTGGGGCGGGATGTCCCAGAGCGGTTCGCCATGACTGCCACCGCTGGGGCGTTCCGCCCCAGGCACCCGGCGGTTCGGTTCAACGGGGGGCTTCATTCGTGAGGCTCTTGGGTCGTAACCATTTGGCGAACCACGCGATCGTCTCGGCCCGCATCTCGGGCGTGTAGGCGTGGCCGACCTCCGGGTACAGCACGTTCCGGAATCGCTCCTCCGCCCCGATCGCCTGGTACGTCCCCCCGACGGCTCGCTCCAGGGCGCGGACGCCGTCGGCGGGCGAGCCGGCGTCCAGCTCCCCCGTGAGCGCCAGCAACGGCCGGGGCGCGATCAGCGCGAGCACCCCCTCGGTGTCGAAGTGTCTCAACAGGCCGTCGACGAAGTAGTACACGCCGTGCGCCCGAAGCTCGCCGTGCGCGACGAGGTTCTGGTAGCGCGTCAGGCAGGCGACCGCGGAGACCGCCGCGACCCGCTCGTCGACCGCCGCCAGCCACCAGGCCCGGGTGCTCCCCATGCTCATCCCGGTCGCGCCGATCCGAGAGGCGTCCACCTCGGGGCGGCCGCACAGATAATCCAGCGCCACCTGATCGTCACGGACGAACATCCCCCAGAGCGTGCGACCCAGCCACATGTTGAGCTTGAACAGATCCTCCTGTTCGACCCTGCCCGATTCCGCGGCCCCCGAAGGTCCGGTCCCGACGCGGTCGCCGTGCCAGTACGCATCGGGCGCGAGTACCGCGTAGCCGGCCTTCACGAACGCCTCGCCAAGCGGTTCCGCGCCGCCGTTGGTGTCGGGGATGATCACCTGCGTCTTGTCCGGGGTCGAGGAGTGAAGCCAGAGGATCGCGGGCACGGGGTCCGTTCGCCCTTCCGGAACGAGCAACAGCGCCGAGACCTCGCCGTCCACGCCGTTGGAGATCGCGATCCGCTCCAGTGTGTAGCCCGCGCGAAGCTCTCGCGAAACGACCCGGGCTCGCGGAGGATTGGGCCGGGGAGGCAGGTCGCCGAGCGATTCCACGACCGTCTTGAGGACCTCGGGCCGTCGCGCCTTCCACTCCTCGGCGTCCTCGGGGACGCGAAACTCGCCCACCTTGAGTCGTCGATAGGCTTCGGGGACGAGCGCGTCGCGCTTGCTGGCGTTCTGGGCGTAGGTTCGCGCGGCGTCCGGGCCCGAGGCTGGTTTCGGCAGCGGACGGTAGCGATGAATGGTCAGGTGCCTCTGGACACAGTCGGCGACCGCCTCGGCGAGTCGATCGGAGGCCGCCGCGGTGTAGTGCGTTCCGTCGGCCCCCAGCATCGTCTCGACCCCTCCGCGCTCGACCACCCAGTGCAGGTCGTGGACGGGCACGCCGAGTTTCCTCATGACCGCGATGGCCGCCGCGTTGTACTTTCTCACGTCGGCCTCGGTTCGATCGAAATCCGCGCCCCGCCTGGCGTGCCGGTCGTCCAGGATCGGGGTCGTGCTGGCGAACACCAGCGTGGCGTCGGTCCGCTCGCGGATGCGGGCGACGATCCGGCGGAGGTTCTCGGTATAACGATCCAGTTCGACCTGATGGGTCCCGTCCTTCTTGGATCGTTTCAAGTCGTGCAATCCACAGTTCAGATGCACGACGTCGGGCCGCTGCGCGACGACCCATTCGTCAAGATGCGCCCGCACGTTCGCACTGTCGCCGCCGTTCTCCTCGGGGCTGATCACGACCGCCTTGCCGGCCAGCCGTTCCGCGACCCTCGGCGCGTAGCCCATCCGGATCGAATCCCCCACCAGCACGACCTTCGGAAGCCCGGGCGCGGGGGACGCGACCGTTTGACCTCGCGCCGCGGAGGACGTGATCAACAGTCCGAAAACGATGAGAACTCTCCGCGTTCCACGACTCATCGCTGGGCTCCCTCGGTTTGGGTCCTGGGCTTCCATTTCGAGTTGGGGTTGGGGGTCCATCGCCAGCGCCCTCCCGTCTCGGCCAGGAAGCCCATCGCCTCCTGGTGGCAGATCAACTGGGCGTCGAGCAGACGATCCGGCGTGTGCGCGAACGGCTCCCCGTTTCGCTTGCCCGTTGAAAACGTGTGCGAGGGGGACTCGATCAGCATGGAGAGCGAGCCACAATGATAATTCAGGGCGGAGTCGAGGTTGAAGACCGAGGGTCGTTCCCGGGCCGGGTCGGCCTCGACGGCCGGGTCGTCGCTGGCCTGGAGTCCCGCGGTGGTGAGCCTCGTCATGATCCTCCGGTAAAGGGCCTCGAAGGAGGGGTTGAGCGCCGGCTCGATGACCGAGCGAAGCGGATGGACGAACGTCGCGCCGGTGTGCATGTTCATGGTCAGGTCCGGGCGTTCCGTCGCGGCCAGGTCCAGCAGCGCGCGCGTCTCCGGCTGAGGTCGTCCAAAGAAATCGTCATGCTGGACGTTCACGCCGGCGTCGTTGGGATAGCCGCCGGGGAACTGGGTCGTCGCGAAATCCAGCGGAATGAATTCCTTGCATTGAGGCCATCCAATCAGCGAGCCGTCGGGTTGACCGCCGGTGTTGAAGTACTCGGCGACGGTGAAGTCCGTCCCCCGATGCGCACCCATCCGGATCGGCACGCGCGACCTCCCGTCGACGTTCAGGATCGGAATGAGGATGATCCGGTCCAGCGCCGCCGCGGCCTTCGTGATCTCCGGCCAGGGCCGACCTCGGAGGTCCGACCCCGTTTCGAGAACGGCAATCAGGTTCACGAGCCCGACGATTCCCTCGAACTCGCCGCCATGCACCGAACCCATCGCCAGATAAACTCTTTTCTCGTAGTCCGGTCCGATCCAGGCGCGTACGTCCCCGTATCCGAGCGAACCGGAGAACGTCGTCGTTCCCTCCGTGGATCGGGGACGGCCGTGAACGACCGCGCGGATCGAACGGTCCCCCGCGCTTCGGCCGATTTCGCGAACCGTCCCCTTGCGAACCCGGGCGTCCAGGAAGCGCGTGACCTCGGCGTACGTACTCACCCAGAACTCGGGTACGTCCTCGACCTCGCGGAGGTAGTCGCGAGGGATCGCGAACTCCTTCCGCGCCGCCGGCGCACCCTCGCGCGGGGCGTCCCCTGGCAAGTCCGGCACGCCCGCCAGCAACGCGCCCCCGCTGGAAATCCGTAACAACTCTCGCCGGTTCAGTTCAGGCATGGATGCCTCGGAGTCGATCGGTTTCCTCGCCGCTCGGGGCGAACGTGGAGACGCTCACCCCCCCTCACCGCGCGCCCGATTGTCCGAGGTCCAACCCGCACCCGCAAGCGGGCCCCGGTGCCACTCCACTCGTCAACATCAATAATGCAATCATGGATGGTGAATGGTCGGTCGACTTGAAACGGCGACGGGCCGGTCTACGATGAGGGGAGTCGAGGTTCGGTCGCGAGACGTGGCCCAGGCCGAATCCGGGGCGGGCATCCGGGATCCAATTGGGGCGACCTTCATGAGCGCGACGACTTCGGAACAGGGAATCGACGCCTCGGAACTTCGAGGGAACTGGCGCGCCCGACTCGCTTTCGTCACCGAGATGCTCCGCGAGATGAGCAGGGAGACCGATCCCCAGGCCATGGTTCGGGCCTACGGCCGGAAGATCCGCACCCTGATGACCACCGACCGCTTCGTCGCGGTCAGCCGTCGCGGGCTCGACTCGCCTCGATATCGGATCACACGTTCCAGCACCTGGGAGAGGGACGTCAACCCCTGGCGTGATCGCGACCGGCTGCCCTTGCTCGAAGGCGGGCTGCTGGGTGAGTTGCTGTACGCCGGCGAACCCATTCTGATCGACGACCTCACGGAGCGGCTCAAACCCGACGACCCCGCCCTGCCCCACCTCGAGGGGATGCGCTCACTGATCGCCAGTCCGCACTACGACGGCGGCGAATGCGTCAACATGGTCTTCAGCATGAAGGCGGAGCCGAACGCGTTCCGCCCCGAGGAGTTTCCCGAGTGGGTCTGGCTCAGTGGGCTGTTCGGCAGGGCGACCCAGAACCTGGTCCTGTCTGGTCAGCTGAAGGAGGCCTACGCGGTCGTCGAGCGCGAGTTGAAGATCGTCGCGGATCTACAACGCTCCCTTTTGCCGAAACGGCTGCCCCAGATCGAGGGCCTGGACCTGGCCGCTCACTATCAGACGTCCACCTGGGCCGGTGGCGACTATTACGACCTGTTCGCCCTGCCCGACGGCCGTTGGGGCCTGATGATCGCCGACGTGAGCGGACACGGGACTCCCGCCGCGGTGATGATGGCCGTCACCCACAGTATCGCCCACACCTACCCGGGAGAGCCCGCCGACCCCTCCGCGATGCTCGCGTTTATCAATCATCACCTCGCGATTCGTTACACGTCCGAGATCGAGGCGTTCGTGACCGCGTTTTATGGAATTTACGATCCGAGGAGCCGGACCCTTCAGTACGCCAGCGCCGGGCACAATCCGCCGAGGTTGAAGCGATGCCTGTACGGCTCGGTGATCGCGCTGGACGGCGTGGGCAACCTGCCGCTGGGGGTGATCGACGACGTCCGATATGACCAGACGACCCTGGTCCTGCGTCCCGGCGACCAGATCGTGTTCTACACCGATGGAATCACCGAGGCCACCGGTCCCGACGGCAAGGCGATGTTCGGCACCGAGCGACTGGATCAGGCCCTGGAGGATTGCCAGGTCGACGCCGAGGGATTGATCCGGGCCGTGCTCGACGCCGTCGAGGACTTCACTCAGGGGGCACCGCCGACCGACGACCGGACGCTCCTGGTCGCCAAGGTCCGGTGAGCGTTGGATCGTGGGTCGGTCCCCGAAACATTTCGTCCTTGACAACCGTGCTAGGCCTTGAGACCCTACCCGTGAGCCCGATCGAAACGGATCGGTACGTTCCGACGGCTCGATCTTGACCGGGAGCGGTGGAAATGGCGAGGTCCGACGACCGTGGTGGATTCACGCTAATTGAATTGCTGGTCGTGATCGCGATCATCGCGGTCCTGATGGCGCTACTGCTGCCGGCGGTGCAGTCGGCCCGGGAAGCGGCCCGACGGATTCAGTGCGTCAACAATCTGAAGCAAATCGGGTTGGCGGTCCACAATTACGAGGGGATCGTCGGAACGCTTCCGCCGACCCTGGTGATCACCGGTCAGGGAGGGTCGGTCACCTGGACCAACGGCTTTGGAGCGCACCCGAGGATTCTCCCACTGGCGGAACAAGGCGACGTTTTTAACAACATCAATTTTGACGTTGACATGTATGCGAGGTCCAACCGGACCGCGACGGAGAATCGCCTCGCGTTGTTCGTCTGCCCGAGCGAGGTCCGGCCCGAGTTCACTCACCCCGACGGGGGTAGGATGAACGTTTGCAACTACGGCTATTGCGAGGGGGATTGGTTCGTCTGGGGCGGGACGGGCAGTGCCTTGCGATCGCGATCGGCGTTCGGGCCGATGCTCGCGCGGCGGCTTTCCGACTTCACCGACGGACTCGGTAACACACTCTTTCTTTCGGAGGGAAAGTCGTACACGAACTACTATCGGGATTGCCCGAGGCTCGTGAACGTCAATGACCCCAACGTCATCCCGCCCCCAGACGCCGATCCGTTGGTGGTCTGTCCCGAGTATCGCGGCGGTTGCGCCTACCGCGCCGAGGGGCATAACGAGTGGGTGGAGTCCGGGGTCCATCACGCGGGATTCACCACGGCCTGGCCGCCAAACAAACTCTTGCGAGGCGGGCCCAACGGCGAGTACGCCGAGATCGACGTCAACAGTAAGCGGGAGAAGACCGGTGGGCCGTCGTTCGCGGCGATCACCGCGCGGAGCCACCACTCCGGCGGGGTCAACGCCGCGATGGGGGATGGTTCCGTCCGGTTCATCAAGAGCACCGTTGACGGCCGAACCTGGCGGGCGCTGGGAACCGTCTCCGGCGGCGAGGTCGTGAGCGCGGATGCTTATTGATCCGCGGCCGACTTTCTCCCGCCGTTCGCCGATTGAGGTCGCGTCGGGGCCGGGCAGCAGTGCGGCGGGCAGACGTCGTGGCTTGGGCCGAATCGACCGATCGCTCGACGTTCCGATGCGCCGCGGATCCGCTCCACGATCAACTCGCGGAGCATGCCGATGAATCTGGGATGCGTTCCGACCGTGGCCGCCCTGGCCATCGGCAGGCCCAGCGCCTCGCATTTTTGCCGCGCCTCCTCGTCCAGGTCGAAAAGCACCTCCATATGATCGGAAAGGAATCCGATCGGGTCGATCACCACCGCGGGCGCTCCAGCCGACTTCAAGGCGTCGAGGTGGTCCAGGATATCGGGTTCCAGCCAGGGGTCCGTCGGCCTGCCGCTTCGGCTCTGGTAGACCAGCTTCCAGCGGCTCTCCGGGACGCCCAGGGCCTCGGCGACCAGCCGGCAGGTCTCGTGTAGCTGTTCCTCGTACCGACATCCCTCGGCCATCGAGCGCGGGATGCTATGCGCGGTGAACGCGACGTGGGCGGTGTCACGGAAGCGGGCCGGCAGCCGTTCCAGCGCGTCCCGGACGCGTTCCGCGTTGGTCGCGACGAAGTCGGGATGGTTGTAAAAGACGCGGAGCTTGTCGACCCAGGGAGCGTCGGGGCCGGCGGCTCGCCTCGCCCTCTGGACGTCCTCGCGATACTGCCGGCAACTGGAATACGAGCTGTAGGCCGCCAGTACCACCCCCAGGGCGTGCCGGACCCCCGCCCTGGTCATTTCCCCCAGGGTGTCCTCGATCATCGGATGCCAGTTTCGGTTGCCCCAGTGGATCGGCAGGTTCACGCCGTGGGCCCGCAGTTCGGGCGTCAACGCGGCGATCAGTTCACGGACTTGCGCGTTGATGGGACTCACGCCACCGAGGTGCTGGTAGTGCTCGGCCACTTCCAGCAGCCGTTCCCTGGGAACGCCGCGGCCCCTGGTCACGTTCTCCAGGAACGGCAGGACGTCGTCGGGCCGTTCGGGCCCTCCGAAACCCACGATCAGGATCGCGTCGAACGGCTCGGAGGCGGCGGGGTGGTCGGTGGTCGCCGGGGTGGGGTCAACGGTGCTCATGGCGTTCGCTTCGTCCTTTGGGGAATCGGTCTTTCTCGACGTTATAGGCGCGGGCGGGCCTTCTGGATAGCCTCCAGGGATCGTTCCGTCTTCCGAGTCGCAATGGAACCGGAGGCTCGCCGCGATGCGAACCTGTCTCGTCGTCGTCCTGCTGACCGCGCCGCTTTGCCAGACTTCCGCCCTCGCGGACGAGCCCCTCCGGGCCCTCGTCGATCGCTACTGGTCCGAGCTGCTTTGCCGGCACCCCCTGGAAGCCACGCTCTTCGTCGGCGACCGGTGTAACGAGGACCGAGTGAACGACCCTTCCGTCGCCGGGTATGAGGAATGGCTGGCGTCGCTTCGCCAGATCGACCACGAGCTGGGGTTGATCGCGAGCCCCTGGTTGCCTGGCCAGAACATTCGAAGGCGCTCGCCCAACGAACAGATCGACCTGGAGGTCCTCTCCGGGATGATCCGCGACCGGCTGGACCTGGCGAGGCACGGCGACCATCTGATCCCCCTGTCGCAGCTCTTGCGGTCGCCGACCGACGTCCACGCCGAGGACTTGCACCTGGTCTTCGCGCAGCTCGGCGAGTTCCACCCCGCGCATACCGCCGGGGACGTTGAGAACTACCTGCGCCGCCTCGACGCCTTTCCGAAGCTGGCTGACGGCCTGATCGACGTGATGAGGCGGGGGATGGCCGAAAAGAAGACGCCCCCCCAGGTGTCGATGCGACGGGTCGTCCCGCAGCTGCGGTCGATGGCTGGCGACAAGGCGGAGGACAACCCCTTGTGGGCGTTCGTCGACCGACTGCCAGAGGACCGTCGCGAGGCCGCCGCCGATCGGGTGCGGGCGTCGATCCGGCACCGGGTCGCCCCCGCTTACCAGAAGCTGGCCGACTTCGTCGAGCGCGAGTACCTGCCCGCCTGTCGAGACACGATCGGCCTGGTCGACACCCCCGAGGGCGCTTCCCACTACGCGCTTCTGGTCAGGCACTACACGACCACCGATCTGACCGCCGAGGAGGTCCACGCGATGGGCCTGGAGAACGTCGCGAAGACCCGCGAGGCGATGGAGGCCGTCCGCGAGAAGGTTGGATTCCAGGGGGACCTCAAGGCGTTCCTCGCCCACGTCCGCGACGACCCCGCGCTACGGAACACGACCTCGGAGGCGATCGTGGAGGGGCACAGGAAGATCCTTTCCGAGATGAACCTCGCGCTCCCCAAGAT
>JBFWRA010000087.1:0-8825 GCA_050249155.1 Isosphaeraceae bacterium
CCCGAGTGACCCCAGCGGCCGGGCGTCGTCCCCTGGGCGTCCGGCCCTCCAAGTCCGAAAGAATTCGTTGTTTCGCCAAAGCCAAAGGAGATGCTCCATGACTTCGCGTTCGCTCACGGCCTTCGCCGCCGTCGTACTCGTCGCCGCCCTCGCCGGGACGGCCCGCGCCGGCTTCGATAATACTTACTCAGCCGGCCACGCGGACCTCGGCGTCGCCTACGAGGATGGGGTCGGGCTCTTCCTCCACTACCACTTCGGCACTGGGGCCGTCATCAATGGCGTGCCCCTCTCCTCCGGAGCCGAGTACGCGCCGGACGAGGTGACGACGATCGTCTCGGACGCCAACCGGATGACGCCCGGCTCGACGATCCCGTTCCTGGGCAATGGCCCGTCCGACCCGGTCTGGGTGCTACCGGCCAGTAACGTCCTGGGGGTGCCCTTCTTGGGGATCGGCACCGAGGAACTCGACCCCTTCGATGGCTGGTCGGCGGTCACCTTCGCGCTGAGCGGCTATTCGGGAACGGGAAACTTCGCGCTCTGGCAGAATAACTCCGTCGGCGTGCCGCAGGTGAAATGGCGAACCAACGACGGCATTGGCGGGTCCGACTCGTTCACCTTCCCACCGGGTTCGCACGACCATTATTTCTGGGGGTTCACCGCGCCCGGGATTTACGATCTCACCGTCACGGCGAGCGCGTCGCGGAGCGGGACCATGTACACCGACATCGGCACGTTCCGCTTCGAAGTGAGCAGCGCGGTCGTCCCTGAGCCGTCGGGCCTCGTCCTTGCCGGCATCGGCCTGGGCGCCGTCCTGATCGCCGGGTGGCGACGCCGTGGGCCCAGGGTCGCGGGGGCTCGATGGGCCGTCGCCCGGGCGTTCGCCGACTGACGCCGAAGCAAACCGTCAAGTCGGGGGGGCCGCGGGCACTCCCGACGCCTTGCCCGCTTACCGAGGGACACCGCCCCGGCGGATCGTCCCGGACGATCCGTTCGGGCGTTCGAGAGCGACCCGCTCGACGCGAGTGGGTCGATCGCCCCCAACGTGGGGCCCGATCCGGAAAGCCTGGAGGGCGTGTGCGTCGAGCGATCTCGATCCGTGCATTAAATGCATTTTAGTTACTTTGATCTGTTGAGGATTCAGGAGCATGACCCAGGTGCGATTATTTCATTCCTTCGGACCCTCCGTTTCGCTCGCCGTACTGCTTGCCTGGCTCGCGGTCGCCACGCCGCGGGCGGAGGCCGACTTCGCGTATCAAATCACCGAGGTCCCGACGCTCGCCGGCGGGGCCGTGAATTTCGCGAACGACATCAACAATCTGGGCCAGGTCGTCGGCAATTCGCGTAAGGGCGGAGCCGGCACGAGCCTGTTCCCTTACGTCTGGAGAGTCGGATCGGCGTCGCCGACGGAGATCGGCATTCTTCCGGGCGTCCCGACGTTTGGCCGCGGTTTCGCGGTCAACGATTCGGGCGTCGTCGTGGGGGAGAGTGGCAACGGCCCAAGCAAGGGGTTCCGCTGGGAAGCGGGGACGCTCTCCGACGTCGGGACTCTCCCGGGAGGGACCTCGGCCGTCGCTAACGACGTCAACTCGCTAGGGCGGATCGTGGGTTCGGCCTCGAACGGTCAGAGCGTCCGCGCCTTTTATACGGACGGAGGCGGCAATCTGGTCGACCTGGGCACGCCGCTCGGGACCACGAACAGCCTCGGCCGGGCGAACGCCCTCAACGACGCGGGCGTCATCGCGGGCTCGGCGCGGAATGCCGCCGGCACCGCGACCGAGGCGACCGTCTGGACCTTCGACTCGGCTGGCAACCCCGTCGCCACGACCGTCGGCTCGCCGCTGGCCGGGGCGTTCAGCGAGTTGAGCGCCATCAACGACCTTGGGCTCGCGGTCGGGCGATATACAAACGCCGCCGGGCGAACTCGCGCGTTCGCCTTCAACGGCCAGTCGTCATTCGACCTGGGCCTCCTATCGGACGAGCCGGCCTTCGTCCACGCTCGGGCCAACGACGTGAACAACGCGGGGGAGATCGTGGGGTACGTGGCCCAGTTCGACACCGCGCCCAGCTTCGGCGGGGCCGCCGTGCTTTGGCGGGGCGGGTCGATGTACGACCTGAACGACTTGATCGACCCCGCGAGCGGCTGGCGACTGCTGAGCGCGGAGGGGATCAACGACGCGGGGCAGATCGTCGGCTTCGGCTCCCTCAACGGTCAATCGCGGGCCTTCGTCTTGACGGCCGTCCCCGAGCCGTCTCCCTTCGTCCTTGTTACGCTCGGCGCGTTCTGCCTGAGTCTCCGCGGGAGGCGCAAGCCACGCGCCAAATCCAACGATTTGGGCAACGAATGAGGAATCCGACCCGCCTCGGATTCGCATCCACGGTCCAGCCAATCCCCGAAAGCCCCTGGAATCGTGCCTTGACCTCCCGCCCACTCGCGTGCTCCTGCCGCAACCCTCCGCGCGACTTGCAACGGGCGGTCCCAGGGTTTAGCCTGAACCGTCATGCTGAGCGTCTTGGGAAAACCCTCCAGGGCCTGTGACGGTTGGACCAGGCGCGAGATCCTCCGCGTCGGAGGGCTCTCCGCGCTGGGGATCGCCCGTCCCGACGTCGCCGCGGCGGCCACGGGGCCGAAGGGATTCGGCGGGGCCCGGTCCTGCCTGCTGGTTTACCTGTTCGGCGGGCCCAGTCAAATCGACACGTTCGACATGAAGCCGGACGCCCCCTCGCAGTTCCGCGGGGAGTTTCGGCCAATCGCCACCCGCGTCCCGGGCGTTTCGATCTGCGAACACCTCCCCCGCCTGGCCACCAGGGCGAACCATTATTGCCTGCTCCGAGGCATGAATCACGAGCATCCCAGACACGGCTGGGGACTGTATTACATGCTCACGGGACGCAAGCACAGCAGGCCAGACCTGGACGCCCCCCCCACGCCCGACGACTTCCCAGGCGTGGGTGCGCTGGTTTCCAGGCTCGCGCCAGGACCCAGGGGGCTGCCCACCGCCGTGACCCTCCCACGATGGAACCGGTTCCTCGACCTCCCCAACGACTACGCGGGAGAGCGCGGAGGGTTCCTCGGGAACGGGTTCACCCCCTGGCTGGTCGGGGCCGACGAACGCGCGCCTGGGAACGAGCCTTCGGCTTCGACCTCGCCTCGATTTGGCCTTCAGGTCCCGCTCGAAGTCGGCATCGATCGTGTCTCACGCAGGGAGGACCTGTTGCGGGCGCTCGATCGAGGGCTCGCCAGCTGGGGAGAGACCGCCGCGGTCCACGACGCCCTTCATGGGCGAGCCTATGAGATGGTCACGTCGCCCGCGGCGCGCCGGGCGTTTCGCCTGGACGACGAGCCCGAGGAGACCCGGGCCCGCTACGGCGACCACCCGTTCGGCCAGGGGCTGCTGCTGGCGCGTCGGCTGATCGAGGCGGGGGTCACGTTCGTCCAGGTCAACTGGCACAACGACGGAAGCGACGCGAAATCCCCGTTCTGGGACACGCATCAAGACAATTTCAAGAGCCTCAAGGAGAGGCTCCTGCCGCCGGTGGACGTCGGCCTCTCCGCCTTGCTCGACGACCTCTCGGCGCGTGGCCGGCTCGACGACACGCTGGTGCTGGTGATGGGGGAGTTTGGTCGGACCCCCCGGGTCGGGCACGTCGTGATGAACGCCGCGACCAACGCGAGCGGGCGCGACCACTGGCCGCACGCCTACACCGTGCTGGCCGCCGGGGGTGGCGTGCGAGGCGGGAACGTCTTCGGCGCGTCCGACGACCGAGCCGCGCACGTGACCGAAGGGGCGGTCTCACCCCCCGACCTGCACGCGACCATGCTGCACGCCCTGGGGATCTCCCCCGCGTCGACCGTGACCGATCGTCGAGGGCGCGTTCACCGGGCGAGCCTGGGGTCTCCGGTCTTGCCGATCTTCTGATCGCGCGAGTCCCCCAGATCGGCCCGCGTTACCCTCGGCTGGACTGAATAAAGGAGTCTTCTCGCTGATTTCCACCCGGTTTTCGGGTGCCACGGGTTGTACCCGACCCGTGTGCCACGGCTCGACCCAGGAGGCACGGGTTGAGTACAACCCGTGGCACCCGAAATCCCATCTCATCCTATCAAGCCAAAGATTGTGAAACGTCTCGCGGTGGAGATCGGCGAGGATTCTCGCGAAAAAAGACCGGCCCCGCCGTCGAAGCGGGGCCGGTCCTCCCTCATCCCCACTCCCCTCAATCGAGGTTCGATTGGCCCTCGCCCTGGGCCTTGCGGCTCTTTCGCATCCAGCCGCCCAGCGCGACCACGCCGAACATGCCGCACAGGACCATCGACGACGGTTCCGGCACGGCGATTCCCTGGAAGGCGACCTCCGCGAAACCGGTCCTGTTCATGTCTCCCCAGTTGTTCAGGACCGCGAATCGCAGATGCGTGGCCGGCAACGGGGCGAACGTGAAGGTCTCCGGCAGCGCGATCGGGTTCGGCACCTTGGCGAACTGCAAGGGGCCCCCCATGATCGGGTTGAAGACGATGCCGTCGGTCGAGCTCAGGACCACGACGTCGCGGATGCCCGCATCCCCCGCGGGCCCCGCGCCGTTGGAGTTCAGGTTCCAGAAGAGAATTTGATCGACGAGGTAAAGACCGTGAAGGTCGAAGGTGACCTCGCCGCTGAGCACGCCCGTGGAGCTGACCCAGGCGTTCAGGGCGTCGGTCCCGCCGTGTGTCGTCGTCGGAAGCGGGGCCGCGCCGAGCCCCACGCCGTTGACGGTGTTTTGAAGGTTGGTGGAGAGCCCGCTCCCCATCGTCGTGGTGGCCGTGACGTTGGGAACGTATCCCGCGAGCGAGGGTCGGGCGACCCCCGCGAGCATCGTCAGGGCCAAGGTCAGGATCAATCGCCGCACGGAGACCCCCTTCGCTAAAAAAACCAGCCCAGGCGCGGAGTTCCCGACGCGCCACGGTTCGATCACCTTACCTGGCGGCTCCAATCCTGTGGCGGGTCGTTTTTTTAACGGAACACGCCGTGTGGCGTGGCCGCATCAGGCGGTGTCGCGGGAGGGATCGGGACGGTTGAGGAGATCGGGGTCACAGTGGCGGACGAGTCTGGTTATGATGAACCGGTCGGACGGCCCGATCCTCGACGCCGCGTCGCGTGTCGAGAATCGGGAGGGTGCCGCCGGTCTCGACGTGTCGCCGAAGCCAGGCGACGGACGGCCCTCGCTCGCGCCGCTCCCGCCCGCCACGGAACTGAACCTCCATGAGCCTCGCAGACCTTCCCAAGCAGTACGAACCCAGGGACGCCCAGAATCGTTGGTACGCCTTCTGGCTGGAGAAGGGGTACTTCCACGCCGATCCCGCCTCGGGCAAGGAACCCTACGCGATCGTGATTCCGCCGCCGAACGTCACCGGCGCGTTGCACCTGGGCCACGCCCTGAACAACACGATCCAGGATATCTTGATCCGCTGGCGACGCATGCAAGGGTACGACGCCCTCTGGATGCCAGGCACCGACCACGCCGGAATCGCCACCCAGGCGGTCGTCGAGCGGAGACTCCTCGAGGAGGAGAAGCAGACCCGCCACGACCTCGGCCGCGACGCGCTGGTCGAGCGGATCTGGCGGTGGAAGGAGGAGTACGAGGCCCGCATTCTCAGCCAGCTTCGCCTGATGGGCTGCTCTTGCGACTGGGAACGCACCCGGTTCACCCTCGACGAGATCTGCGCCCGGGCCGTGCGCGAGACGTTCTTCCGGCTCTTCCGCGCGGGCAAGATCTACCGAGGGAAACGCCTGGTCAACTGGGACACCCACCTTCGCACCGCCGTCGCCGACGACGAGATCGAATATGAGGACGTGAAGGGAAGCCTCTGGACGATCAAGTACCCCGTGACCGGCTCATCCTCCGAGTTCCTCCACGTGGCCACCACGCGGCCCGAGACCATGCTGGGGGACACGGCGGTGGCCGTCCATCCCGACGATCCCCGGTATTCCCACCTGATCGGCAAGACGGTGACCCTGCCCTTGCTCGGACGCGAAATCCCGGTTATTGGCGACGCGATCCTGGTGGACCCGAAGTTCGGCACGGGTTGCGTCAAGGTCACCCCGGCGCACGACCCCAACGACTATCAGACGGGGCTGCGGCACGCCTTGCCGATGATCAACCTGTTGAACCCCGACGGCTCCTACAACGAGAACGCCGGTCCCTACGCCGGCCTGCACGGCAAGAAGGTTTGCGCCAGGGTCGTCGAGGATCTCGAAGCCCAGGGTCTGCTCGCCAAGGTCGAGCCCCACGCGAACCGGGTGGGGATCTCCGACCGGAGCAAGACGCCGATCGAGCCGTATCTGTCGGACCAGTGGTTCGTGAAGATGGCCGACGAGGCCGACGGCACCCCAGGCTTCGCCCAGCGGGCCATCGACGCGGTGACCCAGGGTCGCATCAAGATCCACCCCGAGCGCTACGCCAAGAGCTACACCGACTGGCTGGCCGAGAAGCGCGACTGGTGCGTCAGCAGGCAACTCTGGTGGGGCCACCGCATCCCGGTCTGGCGGCTGGACCACCCCTCCCCGGACGTGGCCAGCCGCCTCCGCGCGTGGAAGGCCGATTCGGAACGCGACCCGGGCGCTCGAGACGCCGCGCACTTTGAGATTCTCGACGACGTGGCCTACGCCTGCGTCCACGACCCGGACCGGGAAGCCAAGCTCGTCGCCGAGCTGGAGGCGATGGGCTTCGTTCAAGATCCCGACGTGCTGGACACCTGGTTCAGCTCGGCCCTCTGGCCGCACTCCACCCTGGGCTGGCCCGAGGAGACCCCCGAGCTGAACCGGTATTACCCCACGAGCGTCCTCTCAACGGCCCGAGATATCATCACGCTCTGGGTGGCCCGAATGGTGATCTTCGGGCTGTTCAACCGGAACGACGTTCCGTTCAAGAACGTGTTCATCCACCCGGTGATCCAGGACGGCAAGGGGCAGCGGATGTCGAAGTCCAAGGGCAACGGCATCGACCCCGTGGACGTGATCGACCTCTACGGCGCGGACGCTCTGAGGTTCACCCTGGCCATCTCGGCCACCGAGACCCAGGACCTTCGGATGCCCGTGGGGCAGGCCAAGCTCCCCGACGGAAGAACCGTGAACACGTCCGAACGGTTTGAACAGGGCCGGACCTTCCCGAACAAGTTCTGGAACGCCGCCCGGTTCGCCCTGCTCAACCTCGAAGATTACGTTCCCGAGGAAAAGCCCGAGGGGGACTTCGCCGAGGGACACGCCGACTTCTGGATCCTGCACGCGCTGGCCAGGACCGCCAGGGAGGTGACCGCCGGCCTCGAATCGTATCAGTTCTCCGAGGTCGCCCGGACCCTCCGCGACTTCACCTGGAACGACTTCTGCGACTGGTACGTCGAGATGGTCAAGTCGCGACTGCGCTCCGAGGACCCCGCCACCCGGAAGACCGCCCAGGGAATGCTGGTGCTCGTGCTCGACGGCCTTTGCAGGCTGCTGCACCCGATCATCCCGTTCGTCACCGAGCAGGTCTGGCAGGCGCTCAACGCGGTGGCGAAACGGCGGGTCGACCCCAACACGGGCCGACTCGTGGAGGCCGCCGAGAGCGTTTGCGTGGCCCCCTGGCCGGTCTACCCGTCGCGGTTTGACGACTACCAGGAATCAGGCGCGGTGGTCGGGCTCTGGCAGGAGGTCACCAAGACGATCCGCAACCTGAGGGCGGAGCGGAACGTGCCGAGCGCCGCGAAGGTCGAGCCGATCCTGATCGCCAAGGGTCGGGCCGCGGAATGGCTGCACATGGGGGCCCCGTTCATCAAGGCGCTGGCCCCCGCCGCGAACCTCCGGATCACCGACGCGTTCGATCGCCCCGAGGATTGCGCGGTGGCGGTCTTGCCCGAGGTCGAGGTGGTGCTCCCCCTGGCCGGCCTGATCGACAAGGAGGCGGAGGCCGCCCGGCATCGCAAGACGCTGGCCGACCTGGAGAAGCAGATCGCCGGGCACCGCGGCAGACTGAACGACGAGTCGTTCGTGACCAACGCGCCCGCGGCGGTGGTCGACCAGGCCAGAGCCAGGGTGGCCGAACTGGAAGCCCAGCGCGCGACCGTCGCGGCCTTGCTGGGGGTCGGTTGAGCCGATTCCGGAGGACCCGAACCGGCCCGTCCCAGGCGCGAACCGCCTGATCGGGCCGACGGTCCTCTGGCCGCGTTGACGCCCCCCCGCGGCTCACTTATCATCTATGGGGATCGAGGTCAGGTGCCAGGCCGCGCCCCGCCAAGCCCAACCGGCCTTCCGGCCGCCAGGGCCCCGACGCGACGCACCGGGACGAGGGGGGAGACGACCGCCGTGGCCGTGCAGATGGAACTCACCCGAATCATCATCAACGATAACAACGATCAGCAGATCATTTTCCTGAAGGAGGTCGACGGCGACCGCACGTTCCCGATCGTGATCGGCCTGTTCGAGGCCAGCAGCATCGACCGGAGAGTGAAGGGACTGCCCGCCCCGCGACCACTGACGCACGACCTGCTCTCCAACACGATCGAACAGCTTGGCGGAGAGGTGCAAGACATTTACATCAACGAGTTGCGCGACCACACGTACTTCGCGAAGCTCCGGATTCGCCACGAGGGAGAGACCCTGGAGATCGACTCCCGCCCCAGCGACGCGATCGCCGTGGCGGTGACCGTGGACGTGCCGATCTTCGTGGCCGAGGACATTCTCGACGAGGTGGGCCAGTAGCCTCGCCTGGTGGAGTCAAGTCGGACGCGCCGCCGGCGGCGCGCGTTGGGAGGGGTGCCAGAGTGGTTTAATGGGACGGACTTGAAAACCGTTGTTGGGTGCAAGCCCACCGTGGGTTCGAAT
>JBFWRA010000088.1:0-8812 GCA_050249155.1 Isosphaeraceae bacterium
AAGACCCAGCGCAACCCGGTATAGGCGGATTTCTCGGCGAGGTCGGGGCGGTCCCCACCCAGTCGCTGCCCGACCAGGATCGAGATCGCCTGTCCCATCCCCATCATGGGGAGGAACGCGACCATGTTCAGCCGGACGGTCAGCGCCATCGCCGCGGCGTCCGCCTCGCCCAGGCGGCCGACCAGTTGCACGAAGACGTGGAACACCAGGACGTCGAGGAACACCTGAGCCCCAGCCGGCCCTCCGTAAATCATGAGCCGACGGAACAGGTCCGGGTCGAACCGCCACCCCTTCAAGGTGTCGAACTCGTCGCGAAACTCCGGCCGAACGAATAACGAAAGCGCCAAGAGCGCCGACGTGACCGAACCAGCGACCGTCGCCCAGCCCGCCCCGGCGATCCCCATCTCGGGGAAGCCCAGTCGACCGAAGATCAGGACGAGGTCCAGGAGCACGTTGACGGTCACCCCCGCGGCCTCGATCCAGAGCACCGTCCAGGTCTGTCCCCTCCCCGAGAAGAAGCCGTTGATCGATGCCATCAGGAGCATCGGCAGTCCGGCGAAGCACAGACATCGAAGGTAGGAGACCTCCAGCGGTTGCAAGGCGGAAGAGTGCCCCCCGATCGCGATAAGCGCGGGCGCGGCGGGCACCATGAGTAGAAAGAGCAGCCCGGCGATCACTCCGAAATACAACCCCTGCCAGACCGCCGGCCCAACCCGGTTCAGGCGACCCGCCCCGGTGTATTGCGCGACGAAGGTGGAGACGTAACCCGCGGTCACCTGAAGCATCCCGAACGGCAGCCAGAACCACATCACCGCGGGGAAGGCCGCGGCCATTTCGCGAGGGTCGTGCCAGGAGAGCAGGACCGTGTCCACGAAGACCTGAACCGTCATGAAGCTCTGGCTCAGCACCAGCGGCAGAGCCAGCTTGAGAAGTTCTCGGCTGCCGCCTGGGGTCCCCTCGGCGGGGGCTTCGAGCGTGGTCGCCATCTGGCACTGGTCGTCGTCGGACGGGTCCTGGAGACGACTCGAACTCATTGGGCGTTCCTTCCTCATCGCGATCCATGCCGACATGCCGACGCATCTCGTCGACACCCGTCACCGGGAAAGGTTCGCGTCCCGCATCCGAAGCGGTTTCGGGGCGTGGGGAGTCGCACGATCAGGTCGGGGGCTGACTCGCGAGCTGGACGAGCGCCTCGACGACCCGCCCTCTTTGCTCGGGGCGCAAGATCAGGTGGCGGTCGCGACCTTCGGGGTTGCTGGAGTGCCACGTGAAGCCGTCGGGCTCGACGATCACCATGCCTGGACGCGAGAGGTCGAAGTAGCCCCGGTCGGGGTAGACCGCCTGAAGCACGCTCGTCAAGTCCCAGGTCGGGCGATTATGTGGAGGAGGATTCCGTTTCACATACGCCTCGGCGACTGGGTGGTGTTCCACGTAGCCATAGTCGCGCTCGATGCTGGTCGCGGGGTAAGGCACGGCGATTCCGACCTCGAAACCGCTCCAGACGCGGGGGGTCGGCCAATGTCTCGCCAGCGCCTGGGCGGCGGGCACGTCCTTGACGACGTTGTATTCCAGGTAGTGCGCGTTCCCCTCGATGGGCTCGAAGGCTCCGGCCATCAGTGAGAGCAACCGAACCTTTCGCTTGACGAGTTCCTCGCCGGACAGGGGCGAAACGGCGTCGGCGGGCGAATCGAGCAGCCGGGCGAGGTTCGTGGAGAAACCGACCTGAACGATCACGACCGAGCCGTCGGGCTGTGCGGCGAGCGCCTTCCGCAGCACCTTGACCGCCGGAAGGGCGTCGCGCCCCCGGGTAATCGCATGGGGGAATCGATATTTCCCGCCGTCTCGCACTTCGACCAGATCGAGGAACTCGCTCGGCTCGACGACTCCGCCAGGCCCGACCACGCGGATCGGCACGCCCTGACGACCGTAGAAGGTGTTGATCGCGTTGACCAGTGGGGCGGCCAGGTCGTGGTCGGCGCTCACGGTCACCGCCAGCAGCCGGCAGGCCCCGCGCGACTCCAGGGCGTGGATCATCGCGAGGGCCAGGACGTCGTCGCAGTCACCACAAATGTCCGTGTCGAAGATCAACCGCACTGGTTCGGCCCCTTGAACGGGCCCGACCAACGCCAGGGCCACCACAGCCGACGACACGGCGAACTTGACGATCATGTCGCACCTCATGCGAACGGTTTCCTCACTTCAAGATTCCTGGTCATCGACCTTCGATCAATCCACGCTCAGGACGATCTTGCCCCGAGCGTGTCCCGATCGGCTTCGCTCCTGCGCGTACTCGGCGCGTTCCAGGGGGTAGACGGCGTCCAGTCGTGGGCGCAGCTTGCCGTCCTCGACGAGACCCGCGAGGTCGTCCAGGTCGGCGCTTCGGCCCTTGACCATGACGAACGCGGCGCGATGGCGAGCGCCGGGGTGGGGTAAGCGCGTGGCCATCGACCAGAAGAAGAGGCTCATCGAGGGAAGCGTCGAGACGTACACGCCCCCAGGCTCCAGCACGCGTCGGCACGCGGGATAGGCGCGTTTGCCGACCGCGTCGAACACGACGTCGTAACGCTCGCCACGGCGGGTGAAGTCGTCCCGGGTGTAGTCGATGACGCGGTCGGCACCGAGCCCCCGGACGAATTCCAGATTGGCGGGCCCGCAGGTCGCCCCGGTCGAGGCGCCCAGGGCCTGGGCGATCTGCAAGGCGAGATGGCCCACCCCTCCCGCCGCGCCGTGAATCATCACCGTGCCCCCGGGGGAGAGTCCGCCGTGATCCCGAAGGGCTTGGAGCGCGGTGAGTCCCGCGATGGGGAGCGCCGCGGCTTCCTCGAAGCTCAGCGAAGGCGGCTTGTGGGCCAGGACCGACTCGGAGACGACCAGAAGTTCGGCGTAAGCCCCGCCCCCCGCGGCGCCGTTGAGGCAGAAAACGGGATCGCCCTCCTGGAATCGGGTCACTCCCGGGCCGACCTGGGCGACTTCCCCGGAAGCGTCGCCACCGGGTATCCAGGGGAACCGCCTGGGAAGGAAGGGGCGGAGGTCCCCCGCGGCGATCTTCCAGTCGACGGGATTCACCCCCGCGGCCCGGACCCGCAAGAGCACCTCCCCCTCCGAGGGGCAAGGGGGCTCGATCTCACGGAGGACAAGGCGGTTGGGGCCGCCGTAGCCGTCAAGCACGATCGCCTTCATGAACCACCCGTCTCCGGTTCAATCCCCCGACCGCGGAACGAGGCCGAGGCGCGCAGCGATTGTGACCCGGTTCGGGTCCACAAGCAAACCCTCGCCGCGACGGCGTTTTCCGGCCGCCCACGCGATGCTACTCTGAGGGACCGGTTCCATTGACCCTCCACCGTCGAGAGTTCACCGATGAAGCTCCTCTCCCGACTCTCCGGCCTGCTGGCCGCGGCCTGCGTGTGCGCTCCGGGATTCGCCCAGGAATCCGCCCAGGTCAGGAAGCCGAACATTCTCCTGATCGTCGCCGACGACCTGGGTTACGGAGACCTCGGCGTCCAGGGCCAGCGCGTGATCGCGACGCCGAACCTGGACCGACTGGCCGCCGAGGGGATGAGGTTCACTCGAGGGTACGCCGGAAGCACCGTCTGCGCGCCCTCGCGCTGCGCTCTGATGACGGGCCTCCACACCGGCCATGCGCTGATCCGAGGAAACGCCCAGGTCCCGCTCCGGCCCGAGGACGTCACGATGGCCGAGGTCCTGAAATCCGCTGGTTACGCGACGGGACTGTTCGGCAAATGGGGGCTCGGCGAGGAGGGAAGCACCGGCGTGCCGAACCGTCAGGGGTTCGACTCGTTCTTCGGGTTCCTGAACCAGCACCACGCCCACAACTATTACCCTGACTTCCTCTACCGGAACGAGGCGAGGATCAAACTCGAAGGCAACGTGATCGGCCCGGTGGACAACGTCGCGACGAAACGGACGGTCTACGCTCCCGACCTTTTCCTCAAGGAGGCGCTGGCGTTCCTGGAGGCCAATCGCGACCGGCCCTTCTTCCTGGAGTTCGCCAACACCCTGCCCCACGCCAACAACGAGCGAGGTCGCGAGCTGGGTGACGGCATGGAGGTCCCCGACTACGGACCCTACGCCGATAAACCCTGGAAATCTCCTCACAAAGGGCACGCGGCGATGATCGGCCGACTGGACGGCGACGTCGGCCAACTGCTCGATAAGCTCCGCGCGCTCGGGTTGGAACGCGACACGCTGGTGATCTTCACCAGTGACAACGGACCCCACAAGGAAGGGGGAGCCGACCCGAAGTTCTTTCAAAGTTCCGGGCCGCTTCGAGGTTACAAGCGCGACCTCTACGAGGGGGGGATTCGCGTGCCGTTCCTCGCGCGTTGGCCGGGCAAGGTGACCGCCGGTGCCACGACCAGCGCCCCCGTCGCGTTCTGGGACCTCTTGCCCACCTTCGCGGAAGTCGCCGGGGTGAACGCGCCCGACGGCCTGGACGGAGTCTCGATCCTCCCCACGATCCTCGGAAAGTCGGGAAAGATCGACCGGCCCCCGCTCTACTGGGAATTCCATGAGGGAGGGTTCAAGCAGGCCGCCGTGATGGGGGACTGGAAGGCCGTCCGGGTCGGCCTCGACAGACCGCTGGAGATCTACGACCTCGCGAAGGACGAGGGAGAGACCCGGGACCTCGCCCGGGAGCGTCCCGAGATCGTCGCCCGGTTCGAGTCCCACTTCCAGGGCGCTCGGACCGAATCGCCCCACTGGCCGCTGAAGCGAGGCGGACGCGCCGCGGCGAGGACCGACTGACTCAATCGCGGGGAGCGGGCCGACCGACTGGAACTCGCCATCCGCCCAGCGCGAGGGCTCGACGAACGCGGCGTCGCGCCGACGTCGATCGTCGATCGGGTCGGCCCGATTCCCGGAAATCGTGGTTGTGAACCGCTCCGTGAGTCGGCTAAACTGAATATCTTGACGTCATGGAAGGGGGAGCGGAGGCATCCGATCGAGAAATTCCTTCGATCCGGGGGACGATCGTGTTTGAGAAGTCCATCGCGATCGGCGTGTTGGCCGGGTTGCTGGCGACGAGTTGTCTCTCGGAGGCCCGCGCCGGTTACACCGTGGTCAGCCTCGGGGTGATCCCCGGTGGGAGCATCAGTTCAGGCGCGGCCATCAACGCGAGCGGAGAGGTCGTCGGCTCCGGAGAGACCCAACAGGGCCAGACCAACGCATTCCGGGGGGACGGTGGCACCCCGACCAACCTCTACACGCTTCCCGGCGGTCGCTTCAGCGCGGCGCGAAGCATCAACGCCTCCGGCGTGGTCGTGGGGGACAGTGAGATCCAGACCGGGCAATCCTCCTGGCAAATCCATGCCTTTCGGATGTCGGCCGGGGGCGCGATGGAAGACCTTGGCGTTCCCCTGAACGCCAGGGCGAGCCACGCCACGGGAATCAACGCGGGCGGCCTGATCTCCGGTTACGCTCAGTACGCCGGTAACGCCACGCGCGGGTTCGTCTCGGGCGGCCCTGGCGATTTCGCGTTTCTGAGCACGTTCCACCTCGGCGGAAACAGTATGGCGCTGGGGTTGAACGACCGCGGGCAGATCGTCGGCGCGGCCGACCTCGCCTCCGGGGTCTACCGGGCGTTCGTGACGACCGTCGGCGGCCCGCTGGTCGACCTCGGCACGCTCGGCGGGGCGGGTGCGTCGAGCTACGCCACCGCGATCAACAAGGAAGGGGTGATCGCGGGCTACGCCGGGGACGCCAACGGCTTTCGGGCCTTCAAAACCCGACCGGACGGCACCCTCCAGGATCTGGGGGCCCTTCCCGGCGCGTCCTCCATGACCGCCTCCGGGATCAACGCCAGAGGCGACGTGGTGGGGACCGCCGCGTCGGGCGGAATCGGTCGGGCGTTTCTTCACACCGACCTGGATGGACTGGTCGACCTGAACCTGTTGCTAGACGCCAACTCGGGCTGGATCTTGAACACGGCCACGGGCATCAACGACCAGGGCCAGATCACCGGCACCGGCCAGTATCGTGGACAGACCCTCGCCTATCGGCTCGACCCGTCCCGCGTCGTCATTCCCGAGCCCTCGGCCCTGGCGCTGATCGCGATCGGCCTGACGACCTCGCTGGCGATGGCCCGTCGCCGACCTCGGCCCTGAGGGGAGCGTGAGCGGCCCACTCGTCGCTCGGTCGAGGTCGTGTGAACCGCCGGGTCAGGCCCTCACGAACTGTTGACCCGGCATCCTCCGGATCAATCTCCGCATCTCCAGCACGCTGAGCGTGGCCAGCACCTGCGCGGCGGTCATGCCCGTGAGCGGGATCAGGGCGTCCACGGCCTTGGGGCGGTCGTCGAGCTTGCCCAGCACGGAGCGCTCCAGGTCCGAGAGAGTCAGCTCGACGGGGTGGCGAACGGCCGGTTCCTCCGGTGCCCGGCGAACCTCCCGGACCAGCGGGCCGAGTTCCTCCAGGATATCGTCGACCGTCTCGACCAGCCGCGCTCCGTCGCGGATCAGGCGATGGCATCCCTGGCTCGACAGGCTATCGACCGGCCCTGGCACGGCGAAGACCTCGCGATTTTGCTCCATCGCGTGGTGGGCCGTGGAGAGCGAGCCGCTTCGCGGGGTCGCCTCGACCACCACCACTCCCAGGCAAAGCCCGGAGATCAAACGATTCCGCTGAGGAAAGAGCCCCGCCAGCGGCCCCTGACCCATCGGCATCTCACTGAGGATCGCACCCGCCCCGGCGATCTCCTCGGCCAGCCGGTCGTGCTCGGGGGGATAGATCTGGGAGAGCCCGTTGGCCATCACCGCCAGGGTTCGCCCCCCCGCCTTGATCGCCCCGCGATGGGCGGCCGCGTCCACCCCGCGCGCCAGGCCGGAGACGACGGTGAGCCCCACCCTCGCCAGCGAGGACGCCAGCCGCTCCGCCATCCGGAGCCCGTAGGGCGTGCACTTTCGCGAGCCGACCAGCGCGATCGCCAGCGCATCCCCCGGCTCGTAAGCCCCGCGCAGGTAAAGCAGGCTCGGTGGGTCGGGAAGGTCTTCCAGGGGGGGTGGGTACTCCCGCCCCGACCTGACGACGATCTTGACCCCGTCGCGCGCGCACGTGGCCAGCTCGGCGTCGGGGTCGACCTCCTCCCTGGCCCTGGCGATCTTCGCCGCGAGCTTCGGGCCGATCCCCGCGACCCCCTTGAGCCGAGATTCCGACGCGCCCAGCACATGGCCCGCCGTGCCGAATTCCTGGAGCAACGCCCTGGCCGTGAGCGGGCCGACCCCGGGGATCAGGGTCAGACTCAACAGGTCGCGAAGGTCGTCGGTCGGTTCCAAGGGCGGGCTCTCGGGTCTCGGGACGGGGCGCGCGGCGTGGCGTTCAGAGGAGCGAGACGACGGCCTGAAGGTCTTCCGGCGTCGGCGCGTCGGTCAATTCCACCCGCCCGATCGCACGAGGCAGGACGAATCGGGTCTTCCCCTTCTGGTTCTTTTTGTCGCGGCTCATCGCCTCGATCAGGGCGTGGTGGTCCAGCCCGGGCGCGGACGTCGGCAGACCAAAACCTTCCAGCAGGGTCTCGAGCCTGGCGGTCGCCTCGGGACCGACCCAGCCGATCCGCTCGGCCAGCCGCGACTCGGCGACCATCCCCACCGAGATCGCCTCGCCGTGCTGAAACGCGCCGCCGTATCCCGAGACGGTCTCGACCGCGTGCCCGATCGTGTGGCCAAAATTCAGGACCGCCCGAAGTCCGGTCTCCTCGCGTTCGTCGCGGGTCACCACGTCGGCCTTTAGCTGACAGCTCCGAGCCACGATCCGTCGAAGCTCGGCGGAATCCCCCGATCGAATCGCCTCGGCTCCAACCTCCAGCGATTGAAAGAAGCCCACGTCCAGGATGACCCCGTACTTCACCACCTCGGCCAGCCCGCAGCGCATCTCCCGAGGGGGAAGCGTGGCGAGCGTCGCGGTATCGACCCAGACCCCGGCCGGTTGATGGAACGCGCCGATGACGTTCTTGGCCCTGGGGTGGTTCACCCCGACCTTGCCGCCGACGGAGCTATCCACCTGGGCGAGCAAGCTCGTCGGGACCATCAGCAACGGCACGCCCCGGGCGTAGGTCGCCGCGACGAATCCTCCCAGGTCACCGATCACCCCTCCCCCGACGGCCACGACCGCCGTGTGCCGGTCGGCCTTGATCCGGATCAACTCGTCGTACAGGTCGATCGCCCGGTCGAGCGACTTGGTCACCTCGCCAGGGGGAAGAACCACCGTCGTCGTCGCGATGCCGACGCCGTCAAGTTCGCCGGCGTACCGCTGGGCGATCGAGGCGACGTTCTCATCGGTGACCACCAGGGCGCGTCGACAGCTCTTGCCCGCCCAGGAGTTTTCGAGCGATTCCCGGGCGAACTGTCCGAATTCCCCGGCGCGGTCGCTGACGACCCGAACCTCGTACGACCTCGGGCCAAGGTCCACCACGACCCGGATCGTGTCGGGACGGTCGTTGGGTTCGTTCGGCGCGGTCACGTCGAGGACTCTCGCGAGGGTGAGGGGGGCGGTCGGACGCCCTTCCCGTTCCGTCTGAGTTCACGTTGTCAGGAGTCTACCAAACGCCCCGGCGCGACGCATCGTCCCGGGACCTCCTTCGGGATTCGTTGCGGGAGATCCTGACGGTTGTTACAGTGGGATCAAGACGACGCTGGCTCCGTTTCGAATGGAAAGCAACCGCCGCGGTGCCTTCAATGACCGATCCCCTGACGTGGTCGCCGATCAACCTCGGCCGGTGGGCGGGGACGCAAGTTCGCATCCACGTCTTCCTCGTCATTTTCGTCTTGGTGACGCTCCTGACCACCGCGGTCGGCGAACC
>JBFWRA010000089.1:0-8763 GCA_050249155.1 Isosphaeraceae bacterium
ACGCTCTTCCGATCTCACCGATCACGGCGGCCAGACCAGCCGCCAGGCCGGCGCTGAGGAACTTCGCCGAGAAGAGGATCAACTGTCTCCCCATCGCCTGGAAGTCGACGCCGCTTGACGAATTCATGCGAAACGGGAACCAGAGGAAGTAGACGTTCTCGATCGTGATGAGCAGCACGTTCAGAGGTGCGAGCAAGGCCGCGAGCCCGACGAGCCATCCCCAGATCTCTGGCGAAACCGAGATGAGGATCGCGAGCGTGATCCATTCCATCACGCTGATCAATAACGCGGGTGCCAGAAGCTGACCGACCGCCAGCCGGGAGGCGGGAATCGGGAGGGTCTTGAGCGACTCCATCCGATCCAGGTCGGTGCGGAAGTCGAACCCCACCATTGACGGGGCGACCAGCGCCATGGTCGACAGCATGGTCAGTCCGAAGATGGCCACGGGAGGGCCCGTCGACTTTCTGGGAACGATCGCGACCATCAGGACCGCCGGCAGGATGAGCAACGCGGCCAGGCCCACGAGTCGGGTCGGCGTCCGCAACAGCGTGGTGAACTGCCGCCAGAGGTTCGGCCCCGCGCCTCCCCACCAGGGTGCCATCGGGAGTTTCCAACGCGCCGACGACGGGCTCGTGGAGAAGGCCGGGCCCTGGCGTCTTCGTTGAAGCCGATCGTAGATCCGGGCGCTGGAGGCCGCGGACGCTTCGTAGAACTGCGCGTTGAGGCGAAGGATCAGGCCGACCATCAGGGCGTTGATCGCCAGCGCCACGAGTGACCAGACGACGAGCTCGGGCCAGAATTCCCGCGAGGTGAACGCGAGGACCGCCGGTTGGAACGGCAGGAGCACCACGTTCAGAACCGGCGATTCCATCGCGCGTTCCAGAATCCGAGATGGCTCCGACTGGGTGAGGTCTCGGCCCATGGGCAGGAGCACGACGACCGCGAGGCCGGCCAGGGCCCCCAGGAACAAACGTCTTCCCCGGCTGAAGGCCATCGCGCCGACCACGTTCGTGGCGAGTCCGATGACGATCGAGAACAGGTTGAGAAACTGGATCGCCAGAGAGAGCCCCACCAAGCCCGAGAGGTAACGAGGCGTGTGCTGAGCGAAGGCGAACGAGAGGAAGATGGCGGTGATCAACGTCCCCGTGAGCCCCGTCGCGATCTTGTACAACACGAGTTGTCGGGGACGGTACGGACCGGGAAAGAGAAAGCCGACCTCCGCCGGGGAGTAGTAAAGCGCCTGATCCCCCGTCGAAAGCAGCACGTTGAGCGCGCAATAGGCCAGGAGCGCGAGCGGGCCGTAGAGTCGGACCGTCTCGACCTGATCCGCCAGACCCCCCCGCGGGTTGAACAGAACGGAGAAAAACATCGGCATGAAGACGAGCGAGCCGACGACCGCCAGAAGCGCCCGCTTGACCGATCGGAGGTTGCGGAACCAGCGACGGACCGCCCCGGCGTGGCGGAGTCGGATGAGCAGCCAGAGGGAACGGTCCATCGGTCAGGCCCCCGCCGTCGCGGATTCGGACGTCGCCGTCGTCTCGTCGGACTCGGTCAGCCGGAAGAAGAGGTCTTCCAGGGACTCCTTCCGGCCCTCCTCGTCGATCCGCCTGCGGAGGTCCGCCAGGCTCCCGTGCAACAGCTTCTTGCCTCGGGCCAGCACCAGCACCGAGGTGCAAAGGTCCTCCACCAGGGAGAGCAGGTGCGAGCTGACCATGAAGGCGGTGCCGGCCTCGGCGCGGCGTCGGATCGAATCTTGCATCGTCCGGATGCCACGGGGATCCAGTCCGGTGAGGGGCTCGTCCAGGAGCACCGCCTTTGGGTCGTGGAGGTAGCCGCAGCAGATCGCGACTTTCTGTCGCATGCCCCTGGAGAGTTCCGAGGCCAGCGCGTCGCGCTTCTCGGTCAGCTCGAATTGTGAGAGCAGGGCGTTTCCCCGGGGTTCCCAGTCCTCGACCCGATAGGCGCTGGCGATGAACTTGAGGTGTTCCCAGACGGTGAGGGCCTCGAACAGGTTCGGGTCGTCGGGCACGTAAGCCAGCCGCGACTTCGCGGCGACGGGGTC
Organism: Isosphaeraceae bacterium; assembly: GCA_050249155.1. Lineage (GTDB taxonomy): Bacteria > Planctomycetota > Planctomycetia > Isosphaerales > Isosphaeraceae > JBFWRA01. The sequence continues at coordinate 2,063 of JBFWRA010000089.1, forward strand.
CAGAACCACGTCGTGCCCGGCGATGGCGAGCCTGCCGCGAGTCGGCGCGATGATCCCCGCCAGGGCGCGGATGGTGGTCGTCTTGCCGGCCCCATTGGGGCCCACCAGGCCGAGGATCTCTCCCGGGGCGACCTGGAAGGACAGCGCCTCCACGGCGACGAACGTCCCGTAGGACTTGTGATAATCCTCCACGAAGATCGACACCGAGGCGGCTCCTCGACCTTGGCTCTGGGCGGGAACGCCCGGGCGGGCGGGTTCCGGGCCGCCAGGGTCGCGCGGTCACCCCGGTCTGGGCATTATCCGAGGTCGGCCGCCCCTTCGCAAAGGGGAAGCGGCTCTCGGCAGCGCATGCGTGAATTCAAGAATCGCCGATCAGACTGAGGCCGGTTCGGGCTCGGGCGTCCATTTCAAGACGGGGGAACGCGCGGCCTTGACCTCGTCGGGGCGATTGATCGGCGTGGTCAAGGGGGCGTCGTGGAGGCGCTGGGGGTCCTCCTTCGCGATCGCGAGCAAGACCCTGGCGAAGGCGTCGAGGGTCTCGCGACTCTCGGTCTCCGTCGGCTCGATCATGAGCGCTTCGGGCACGATCAAGGGGAAGTACACGGTGGGCGCGTGAACGTTGAAATCGATGAGTCGCTTGCCGACGTCCATCGCCCGGACGCCACGGTCACGGGCCATGGCGCGGGCCGAGGCGACGAACTCGTGCATGCAGCGCTTGCCGTGGGGGACCGGGTAGACGTCCTTCACCAGGCTCATCAAATAGTTCGCGTTCAGAACGGCGTGCTGGGAGACGGCCTTGAGGCCGTCGGGTCCGTGGGTCCTGATGTAACAGAAGGCCCGGAAGAGCACTCCGGTGTTGCCGAAGAACGATCGCACGCGGCCGATCGACCTGGGGCGGTCGTGGTCGAGCCGGTAGGTCCCGTCGGGGTCGCGCGCGACGATCGGCGCGGGGAGGTACGGAGCGAGGTCGGCGCGAACGGCGATCGGGCCCGCGCCTGGGCCTCCTCCGCCGTGTGGTCCCGAGAAGGTCTTGTGGGGGTTGTAGTGCATGAGGTCGACCCCCATGTCCCCGGGCCGGACCGCCCCGAGAATCGCGTTCATGTTCGCGCCGTCGAGGTAGAGCAAGGCACCCCGGTCGTGGAGCAACGTCGCGATCTCACCGATTTGTGGGTCGAACAGCCCCAGGGTGTTTGGGTTGGTGATCATGAAGACGGCCGTGTCGTCGGCGAGTTTCGCCTTGAAGTCGGCGAGGTCGACCAGCCCCCGGGCGTCGCTCTTGATCGTGACGGCCTCGAACCCGGCGAGGTGCGCGGAGGCGGGGTTCGTGCCGTGGGCGCTGTCGGGGATGAGGACCTTCTGGCGACGGTCCGCCTCCCCCTTGTCGCGATAGTAGGCCGCGGCGACCAGCAACGCGGCCAGTTCCCCTTGCGCTCCGGCGGCCGGCTGAAGGCTCACGGCGTCCAGCCCGGCGATCTCGGCGAGGTCCCCCTGAAGGTCGTGAAGAATGCCCAGGAGCCCCTGAAGCGTCGACTCATGCTGGTAAGGATGTTGCGCCGCGAACCCGGGGAGCCCGGCGAGCCGCTCGTTGCGCTTCGGGTTGTACTTCATCGTACAGGAGCCGAGCGGATAAAAATTGGAGTCGATCGACATATTCAAGGTGGACAGGTTCGTATAGTGCCGAACCACGTCCAGCTCACTCAGCTCGGGGAGCGGCGGGGGATCGGGTTCGCGATGGCCAGGAGGAATGAGCTCGTCCAGGTTCTCCATCGGCACGTCGCAAGGGGGGAAGATGGACGTGAGGCGACCGGGTCGGCTCGATTCGAACAACAGCGGCGGAGGGTCGAGTTTATACATGGCCTTGCGTGTTGACGTGCCGGGCGGCGGGTGGCCGCGGTCTTGCCTGGGGCGAAGCGACTGGGAAAACGACGCCGATCAGTCGATGAGTTGGTTCAGGCGTTCAGGACCTGGTCGTAGGCCGTCGCCAGGCCGTCGATCTCGGCCCTGGTTCGTTTCTCGGTGACGGCGATCAGGATCGCGTCGGAGAGTTCGGGGTACCAGCGACCCAGCGCGACGCCGCCGTGGAAGCCGAGACGGCCGACCTCCTCCAGCACCCTCGAGGGGTCCTTGGCGCATCGGACGACGAATTCCTTGAAGTACGGCCCGTCGAAGGCCAGGCTCAGCCCAGGCACCGCGGCGAGCCGTCCGGCGGTGTAGTGGGCCTTTCGCGTCGAGAGTTCGGCCGCCTCGCGAAGCCCGGTCGGGCCGACGACCGCCAGGTAGATGCTCGCCCGAAGCGCGAGGAGCCCTTGATTCGTGCAGATGTTGGAGGTCGCCTTTTCCCTGCGGATGTGCTGTTCGCGGGTCTGAAGGGTCATGACCCAGCACCGCTTGCCGTTGCGGTCGGTGGTCTGGCCGACGACCCTGCCGGGCATCCGCCTCACGAAATCTTCCCGACAGGCGAGCAGGCCGAGGTAGGGACCGCCGAAGTTCAGCGGGTTGCCCAGCCCCTGCCCCTCGGCGACCACGACGTCGGCTCCGTAGGAGCCTGGCCGCTTCAAGAGGCCCAGGCTGATCGGATCGACGCTCACGATCGCCAGCGCGCCCCGCTGGTGGGCCGCCTCGACCAACGCCTCGACTTCTTCCAACTGGCCGAGGAAATTCGGTTGTGAGACCACGACGGCCGCGGTCTCCTCGTTCAACGCCCTGGCGAGGTCGTCCGGATCGATCAGGCCGTTTTTCGGGGGGACCGTGACGATCTCCGGCGCGAGGTTGGCGAGGTAGGTCGCGAGGGTCTGGCGATACTCGGGGTGCAGCGAGCCCGCGACCACGACCCGGCCGGAGCGTTTGGTCACGGACAGGGCCATGAGAACCGCCTCGGCAACGGCGGAACCGCCGTCGTAAAGGCTGGCGTTGGAGACGTCCATCCCGGTGAGCTGGGCGACCAGGGTCTGATACTCGAAGGTGGCCTGGAGCGTTCCCTGGCTGGCTTCCGGCTGGTAAGGGGTGTACGCCGTGTAGAACTCGCCGCGCGCCGCCAGGTTGTCGACGACCGCGGGAATGAAGTGGTCGTACGCCCCCGCGCCGAGGAAGCAGGGCCGCTGGTCGGCCCCGACGTTTTTCGAGAGCCTCGCGGAGATCTCGGCGGTCAGTTCCATCTCGCCGAGCGCTTTGGGGATCGCCAGCGGACGGTCGAGCCGGTATTCCGGCGGGATCATGTCGAAGAGTTGATCGAGCGAATCCAGCCCGATGGCGTCGAGCATGACGCTGACGTCATCGGCCGTGTTGGCGATATAAGCCATCGTGGTGTCAATCTTCGTCGCGACCCCTCGGGGGGCGGGGTCGTTTCGAAATCGGTCTCCCCTGGGTGGGCCGTGGGTCTGGGTGACGGCCACCGCGATGGATTTGTTGTACTCAATGCGACAAGCGGGTGTCCACGCCTCCCGGCGATTGTCCCGCGGATTCCACGGTCCTCGTGGTTTGGGGGCGACCGTCGGGATGGGCCGGGGCGTGGTCAGTGGGCATCCTCGGCGATCTTCCGCTGGTAGGCGTCGTGATCGAGCGTCTCGGAGGTGGTTCCGTCCGGGTCCAGCTTGACCTTGATGAGCCAGCCATTGGCGTAGGGGTCGTCGGCCAGGGCCATCACGTTGGACTTGACGGCTGGGTTGACCTCGACGATCTCGCCGGTCACCGGGGCGTACAGGTCCGAGACGGCCTTGACGCTCTCAATTTCACCGAAGCTTTTGCCCGCCTTGACCTTGGCTCCGACGTCCGGAAGGTCGATCATGATCAGGTCGGTCAATTGATCGACGGCGAACCGGGAGATTCCCACGGTGGCCACGTCCCCCTCGACGGAAATCCACTCGTGGGTGGGGGTGTAACGCAAGCTTTTTGGATCCATGGACGACAGCCCTCGGTCGTGTCGGGAAGGGACTCGCGCCTTCGGGCGCGCGGGGTCGCGCGGCCACCGCGATCGAAACGGGTCAGGTCGCGCGCTTGTAGAACGGGAGTTTGACCACGCGGGCCGGCTCGAAGTGGCCCCGGACGTCGATGGTCAGGGGCGTGCCCAGCGCGGCGGAGGGCGCGTCCACCAGGGCCATGGCGAGACTCCGTTGCAACGTGGGTGAGAACGTGCCGGAGGTCACCAGCCCGACGGGAGCCCCATCGTGGAACACCTCGGCACCCTGTCGGGCGATCCGTTTGCCTTCAAGCTGGAGTCCGACCCGGGTCTGGCCGGGGTGCGCCTTGGCCGCGTGAAGGGCGTCTCGGCCCACGAAATCTCCCTTGCCGAGCTTGACCGCCCAGCCGAGCCCCGCGGCGTAGGGGTTGACCGCCTCGTTCATCTCGTGGCCGTAAAGGGGCATCCCCGCCTCGAAGCGAAGCGTGTCACGGCAACCCAGTCCGCAGGGGCGGATGCCGTGGGGCTGGCCCGATTCCAGCAGGGCTTCCCAGACCCGGGTGGCCCGCCCGGCGCCGACGATCAACTCGAAGCCGTCCTCGCCGGTGTAACCGGTTCGGCTCACGATCGCGTCCACGTCGCCGAGAAGGCGTCCGAAGGCCAGGTGGTAGTACCGCAGTCCGTCGAGGGGGCTGTTGAACAGCGGGGCCACCGTCGCCTCCGCGAGCGGTCCTTGCACGGCGATCATCGCGGTGTCGCCGGTGCGGTCGACGAGGTTGGCGGTGCGACCCTCGCGATGGCGTTCGAGCTGGGCCAGCACGTGAGCGCGGTTGGAGGCGTTGCAGACCATGAGATGGCCGTAGGGGGTCCGATACACCAGGACGTCGTCGATCAGTCCGCCCCCGCCGTTGGCCATCAGGCTGTACTGGATCTGATTCTCCGAGAGCGCGCCGACGTGGTTGGTCGTGACGTGCTCCAGCCAGGAGAGGCTCTCGGGTCCGTCGAAGGTGAGCCGGCCCATATGGCTGATATCAAACAGGCCGACGTGGTTCCGAACGGCCTGATGCTCCTCGACGATCGTGCCATATTGCACGGGCATGAGCCAACCGCCGAACTCGACGATCCGGCCGTTATGGTTCTTGTGCCAGTCGTGAAGGGGGGTCTTCAGTGCCTGGTCGGCGGACATCATGCGACCCCCGGGGCGACTCGGGGCTCCGTTGGCGTGTCGATCCCAGGTGAGATTCTAGCGAGCCCGGGCCACTCAATTCAACGGACCAGGACGCGGCTTCAGGCCAGAACCTGGGTGACCACCTTGCCCGCGACGTCGGTCAGGCGGAAGTCGCGACCCTGGAAGCGGTAGGTCAGCCGGGTGTGGTCGATCCCGAAGAGGTGCAGCAGCGTCGCGTGGAAGTCGTTGACGTGGACCGGGTCTTCCTCGACGTTCCAACCCAGTTCGTCGGTCTTGCCGACGACCTGGCCTCCTTTGACGCCGCCGCCGGCCATCCAGATGCTGAAGGCGAACGGGTGATGGTCCCGCCCGTTGAACGCCTTGAAGCCTGGCCGATTCTCGCCCAGGGGGGTCCTTCCGAACTCGGAGAGCCAGACCACCAGGGTGGTGTCCAGCAGGCCGCGCGCCTTGAGGTCCTTCAGCAGAGCCGCGATCGGTTGGTCCGCCATGCCGCAATTGAAGGGAAGTTCGACGTCGATCTCGCTGTGGTGGTCCCAGGAGGCGTGGAACAGGTTCACGAACCGGACTCCGCGCTCGACGAGTCTTCGGGCGAGCAGGCAGTTGATCGCGAACTGGCGGTAGACTCCCGGTTTGCCCCCCGCGCCGACGGCGCCTCGGCCTCCCTTGGGAGGATCGATGCGATCGACGCCGTACATGGCGAGGGTCCGACGATCCTCGCCGGCCAGATCGATCAACTCGGGAGCGGCCGACTGCATTCGAAACGCCAGTTCATAGGCCGCGATCCGACTATTGATCTCGGGGTCTCGGGTCAGTTCGTAGCGCCGCCGATTGAGGGAGCGCAGGGCGTCGACCGTCTGGCGACGCATGGCGCTGGTGAGGCCGTCGGGGTCGTTGAGGTTCAGGACTGGCTCGCCCTGGTTGCGAAAGAGCACCCCTTGATACTGGCTGGGGAGGAATCCGCTGGTCCAGTTCGAGGCCCCGCCGCTGGTGCCCCGGCCCGCGGTCAGCACGACGTAACCCGGCAGGTCGGCCGACTCGCTGCCCAGGCCGTAGTTCAGCCAGGCGCCGGTGCTTGGACGACCGAACGCCTCGGCCCCGGTGTTCATCAAGAGCTGGCCGGGGTGATGATTGAACGCCTCGGTATGCATCGATCGAATCAGGGCGATATCGTCGACGCAATCTCCGAGGTGCGGGAGCAGGTCGGAGAGTTCCATCCCCGACTCTCCTCGCGGTCGGAAGACGCGGGGACTGCCCAGGATCCGCGCGGTCTCCTTCTTCGTGAACGCGAACCGGACGTTGCGGGTGAGGGATTCCGGCAGCGGCTGGCCGTGCAGCTCCTTGAGCTTGGGCTTCTCGTCGAAGAGGTCGATCTGGCTCGGAGCGCCTTCGAGGTAGATGCAAATGCAGCGCTTGGCCCGGGGAGCGAAGTGGGGAATACCGGCGAGCCCCGCGCTCGAGTCGGCCGCTTCGCTCGCGAGCAGGCCGTCGTCTCGCAGCAGGCTCGCCAGCGCGAGCAATCCCACGCCGCTGGAGGCGGAGGTCAGGAAGTGCCTTCGAGTCGCCTGGACGTGTTCAGCGCGCGGGTCCATGAGGTCGGTCCGTGCGGGTCACTCGCGA
>JBFWRA010000090.1:0-8759 GCA_050249155.1 Isosphaeraceae bacterium
CGGGAGTTGGGAGGGAACCTTCCTTTGAAGGGCGTGGACCCTAGCCATGAGGGGGCCGGGCCGGTAAACTCTCGCGAAACCAAACCACGCCCTGCCTTCCTGGGGTGATCGAGGGGCCCCCCGCGACGGTCGCGGGGTCCTGGCGACGGATCGGATCGGGACGGAGCCGATCGGGTCGACCGGGAGGAGTCGCGGACCCGCCGCTCTCGCGGCGCGCGCCCGGCTCGGACCCCATCCCGCGACGGCCCGGCCGGTCCGCCGGTCGGTCGGCACGGGTCCTCGTGCAAGTCCGGTATTTGTCAGGAGTTTCATCGTGCGCCGTTTCGTCATGCTGGCTGTGTCGTTCGCGCTGACGCTGGGCCTGTCGGCCCCCCAAAGGCTACGGGCCCAGGACGAAAAGAAAGCCGAGGCCAAACCCGAGCAGGCCCCCGCCGCCGCTCCCGCGACCGAGGCGAAGAAGGACGAGCCCAAGGCCGCCGAAGGCACCCCCGAACCGGCGGTGAAACCGATTCCCCCCGAGGTCGAGGCGAAACTCGCCGCCGCTCGCAAGGCCGTCGCCGAGGCGATCGTCGCCGCCCAGGACGCTGGACTCGTCGATTCCTCCATCGACCCGCCCCCGATCCTCGACGTCCTCATCAACGGCAGAGCCAATGACGCCAGCGCCCTGAAAGCCAGGACCGGCGTGAGCCCCGAGGTCTTCGGCGCGTGGTTCACCGGCTACGGAAAGACCGAGGGGATCAACCCCCAGACCGACGTCCGGATCATTCAGCCCTCCGCCGGCCTGAAAGCCTGGTACGACCAGCGCGCGGCGTTCCTGAACCGCGAAATCGAGGCCGTCCGCAAAGCCATGCCCGCGGCGCCCAAGGCCGAGGAACCCAAGAAGGCTGAGGAACCCAAGGCCGAGGAACCCAAGAAGGCCGAGGAACCCAAGGCCGAGGAACCCAAGAAGGCCGAAGAGCCCAAGAAGGCTGAGGAACCCAAGGCCGAGGAGCCCAAGGCTGAGGAACCCAAGAAGGCTGAGGAGCCCAAGGCTGAGGAACCCAAGAAGGCCGAGGAGCCCAAGGCTGAGGAGCCCAAGAAGGCTGAGGAACCCAAGGCTGAGGAACCCAAGAAGGCCGAGGAACCCAAGAAGGCTGAGGAACCCAAGGCTGAGGAACCCAAGGCCGAGGAACCCAAGAAGGCTGAGGAACCCAAGGCCGAGGAGCCCAAGGCCGAGGAACCCAAGGCCGAAGAGCCCAAGGCCGAGGAACCCAAGGCCGAAGAGCCCAAGACTGAGGAAAAGAAGTGATCAAGGCCGCCTGACGCGAGCCTGGAGTCGATTTGATCTCCAACCGACGGGTCGCGCGGGGTCGTCCAGGGTGGCTGGTGACGGAGCTTGCGACGCCCCAGCCCCCTTCCTCTCCACGATCCCTGGGTGAATCGCTCTGGGAGCCGACCGACGCCCCGGCCGCCGCCACGACTTGGCGGCCGGGGCGGATTTTGTCTTTGGGGGTTTGTTTCTAAGAGGAGATCGATCGGGGTTGGCCCGAGATCGATCGACAGGGTGGATGGAACATGTTGTGACGTGACGGGGGTCAATCCGCGATGGCCGCGGTGGTTCCGACCAGGATGACGCCGATCATGCTGGCGATGGCCTTCGAGGCGGCCCCGCGCCTCGGGGCCGCCGCCGTGCTCATCTTGCCGGAAGGGCCGATGAACTGGGAGGCGGTTCGCGACGCCGCCAGCGCGCAGAGTACCCGGGTGCTCGTCACCGTCTCGACTTCCCGACAATTCGACGCCGTGAAACAGGCCGGGCTCACCCCGATCGAGGTCGAGAAGACCGAGTCCGCCCTGTCCGAGCAGATCGCCCTGGCCCTGATCGAGGCCGTGGCCAACGACCACCTCACCGCCGGCAACCGGGTCGCCGTGGTGTACTCTGGCTTCGACAACGAGATGCTCGACTCGCTGACGGTCGTCCGCCTGGGGGAGCACCTGGAACGGCTCACCTCGCGCGACCTCCGGGCGCTGGAGACCTCCGTCCCGTTCGAGACCTTGAAAGGGGTCGTCGACGTGGCCGTGGAGATCGGCCGGGAAGGGCGCGAGGGTAAGAGCGTTGGCACCCTGATCGTCGTGGGGGACGTGCGCAACGTTCTGGCGCGGTCGCACACGCTGGGCTTCGACCCATTCAAAGGCTACCGCCGCAAGGAGCGGAACGTCCGCGACCCGAGAGTCCGCGAGGCGATCAAGGAGATCGCCCAGCTTGACGGGGCGTTCGTGGTCGGGCGTGAGGGCACGGTCGAGGCCGGCTGCCGCATCATCGACGCCCCGAACACCGGCCTGACGCTGCCCAAAGGTCTGGGCACCCGACACTGGGCCGCCGCGGCGATCACCAACGTGACCAACGCCCTGGCCGTGGTCGTCAGCCAGTCGACGGGGACCGTCCGCCTGTTTCAAAAGGGAGAGGTCATCCTGCGGATCGCCCCGATGCGCAACGACCGGGCCATGAAGTGGCAAGACTCCGAGGTCGAGCCCCCTCCGCCAAAGGCCGAGAAGGACGGGGCCCGCGAGCGCTAACGGCCTGTGGCGTGTCATTCGTGGTGGCGCACGACGAGGCCCGCGTGGAGGGTCATGACCGCTTCCTGGCCGCGCTCCGGGAAGTGGACCGGGCCGTCATGCCGACCTTCAGTCAAAATCGATCGCGTACCCCGCGTTCTCCGATTCAACCTCCGTCATGATCGCCCGCCACTCGTGAAGGTGAGCCAGGAAGATCTCCGCATCGTCGAATCCAAGCCGCTCGCACTCCTTGCGAGCCTCCTTCCCCGCCAGGCGATCCCACGCGATCCGGAGATCCTCCGCGATCCGGCCGGGGTCTCTCAGCCGCAGGCAGTGGAGCATGTCGACGACGTTCCCCGGGCTCATCAGCGGGATCGGCGGGCACCCGCTCCCCGGCCCCTCGAAGTCCTCCGGGTCGAAGTCGCGGTGCGGCTTGTACCACACGGGTGGCTGGAATCCCTTCCACTTCGGCGGAGAGTTCAGGCTCGTCGCCCGGACGAGCCCGTCGACCGAGAAGATCGTCTCCTCGGGCAAGTGCTTTCTCATCGCCACGTAGCACGCGATCCACGCCTCTTGCTGCCTCGAATCCTCGCGACTCAACTTCGCCTTCGGGGCCTTGGTCCACTTCCCCGGCTTGGGGAAGGACCGGAGGAACTTCGGCCAGTCAACCTTCAGGGGCGTCACTTGCCAGCTCATTCGTCCTCACTCTCGTGTAACGATCGTCCGCGCCCAGGCGAATCCCGCGCGCGAGGCGCGACGGGTCACGACCCGTCGGAATCGCCTTCACCGTATTCCGCCGGGTCGTTTCCCTGGTGGTGGTCCGCGGGCAGCAACCCGGCCTTCACCGCCGCCTTGTAGGCCCGGGCGGTGCAGATGGTCATGACCGCTTCCTGGCTGTGCTCCGGGAAATGGACCGGGTGGAAGCCGAGCTTGTCACAATGCTTCTTGAACGCCTTCTCGATGACCACCATGACCTCGTTGGGCAGCCAGGTGTCGTACCCCGCCTCCGCCTTGTACCGCACCCCGTCGACGCGGAACTCCAGCCGGGTGACGTCCTCGTCCGGGTCGTGGACCGCCACGACGTCGGTGGGTCGGAACATCCCGAAAGAGTCGGCCGCGAATTGTTCGAGGACGAGCTTCAGGTCCTCGGCCCCGTCCAGCTCCATGTCGACGCCGAGAAATCGCGCCGCGAATCCGGGGAACCGCTCGAAGTACCTCCGGGACTCGCCCGCGAGACCGTCCACGTACCGCTGGAGGACACGGGCGCGGGCCGCCTGTTCGGCCTCGGGCGTATAGCCCTCGAAGAAGCGAATCGCGTCGAGCTTGGCCATCAAGTCGCGGGCGTCCATCGACCGTCGCTCCGATAAGCGCTTTGTCACGCCTGGTGACCTGGGCCATCGAGCTTGACCATGAAACCGGCGGGCGAGAATAGTCCAAGTTCGATTGAGGATCAATGGCTCGGGAGAACGCCAAAGGAGGAAATGACCGGGTTCTCGCGAACGCTCACGCGTCCCAGACGATCATTCCCTCCGTCCCCATTTCCGTCTTCGGATGGGAATGCACCCCATCCGACCGTTTCCGGATGCTCTCCGTGATGAGAGCCGACGAGGATTTCGGCTCGGGAGATCCGAAGCCACGGCGATCCGAACCAGGAACTCTCGGTGGATCGCGGAGTCCTGCAACGGGCGACCTCCCGAGCGGGGTCCGTACCTCCGGGAGTGGCGCGACGGCCCAACCCGACCCGACCCGATCCGGATCAGGACCGAGGGCGCGGAGGGATCGGGCCATTCTCCGTGTTGGATTGATTTGCCAGTCACGCTTCAGGCCCCGGTTCCTTACAATCGATGGAGCGATCGATCCAACGATCGCGGCTCCAAGGAACGTTCCGTTTCACCCCCCTCCTCGCGCGCGAGGCCGACATGTTCCACTCTCGCCCCCTGATCGTCGCGGTTCTGGCCATTGGCTGGCTTCCCTCGTCTTCGAGGGCGCAACACACTCCCCAGAGCCCGGCGGAACCGCCAATCGGTTCCATTCACGTCTTGCCGGACGATATCTATCGATACGTCCAGAACCAGGGGATCACCTCGGTCGAGGGCTTCCTCGCCCACGTCAACCCGATGATCCTCAAGAACTACGCCTTGATGGAGAATTCGGCGTCGCGGCAGAGCCCGTCGACCGTCGACAGGCCCCGGATCATTCTGTTTCGGCCTGACGGCAAGTTCTTCCTCGGAATCGCGACCAACCCCGATAGTTTCGCCTACGAGAGCGTCGAAATCCTGGCGCTGGATCGCGACCTGAACGGCCAGGCCAAGGGGATCGACTTCGACCGTCGAGTCCAGGGGGCCCCCGTGTTGTATGAGGGTCGCGACCAGGACGAGCGGTGCGTGGGCTGCCACGGGCCCAACCTTCGGCCGATCTGGGGGAGATACAACGAGTGGACCGGGGCCTTCGGGGAAGTGACTCGGCTCTCGCCCCGGCAGGCGGAGGCGCTGACCCGCAACCTCGCCGAGGACAATCCCAACCCCGATCCCAGGCTCAAGGCGCTGAGGTTTTCAAAGACGTCCTGGGCCGCGGGCGATTCCCTGGTTCTGCCCGACCGGCACGGCCGGGACGGCAACGAGTCGTTGAACGAGGCGATCGGAGGCCCGCTGATCGAGCGGCTCTATCGCCGGTCGCTGACGGTCCCGAACCACGAGATGTATCTCACCGCGCACGCATTTCGGGTCGAGGGCGGGCTCAACCTGACCGGGGACCTCCGTCGAAGGCTGGATGAGCGCATCGACCGCGACTGGCGAGCGGGGGGCTTCCCCTCGCGATTTCCCCAGGCCGAGCCGCGCGACCGCCCCCTGCTGTTGCTCGGCGTCGACGCCCCCCGAGACCTCGACCTGCCTCACGTGTATCGCCAGGCCGACAGCCCTGGCCAGAATCGGCTCTTCAACAAATGGCAATATATCTCGATCAACATTGGCGACCTGTTCGCGTTCCGGCACCTCAACGGCGTGATCAAGGCGTCGCCGGTCCTCCGCTCCCTGATGGCCGCCACCCCTCACGACAACACGGGGTTCTGCTTCGTGAACACCGTCGACCCGTTCAACGATCTGTATGACTACCGGTACAAGACCTCGTCATTCCTCTGGGAGATCCGCCTGGAGGAGAAGCTCGCCAGGCTCCCTCACGAGACCCCGCCGACGGTCGACCTGCGATTCGAATGCATGTTTCCGACCCAACTGCAAGACCAGGCCCGACCCGAGTTCGAGCGGCTGGTCGCGGAGGTTCTGGACCGCCATCCCTGAGCGATGCGCGCCATGCCGCTGACGTCTTGAGGCCGACCAGGCCGCGGCCCGCCCGTCGGGGGACGGGCCGCGACCCCGCCGAGCCGACTTCGGACTCGTCGAGCATCCGGCGCTCGAGCTGGCCGCCACGCTTGAGGCTGGCCTTCTTCCGTGCCTCGTCCACGAGGATGCGCCGCATCGCCTCGGCCGCCGCGGCGAAAAAGTGGGCCCGGCCATCCCAACGCGCGGCCCTGTCAGGCCCCACGAGCCGCGGGTAAGCCTCGTGGACGAGGGCGGTGGCCTGGAGGGTCCGCCCCGGCCTCTCCCGGGCCAGGCGCCACTCGGCGAGCTCCCTCAGTTCCTCATAGACCATCGGGAGAAGTCGCTCGACGGCCCCGGATTCGCCCTGCTCGATCGCCGAAAGGATACGGGTGACGTCGTCCATACCTGATGACCCATTTTTTTCCGAGGGCGGGGTGACCGACGACACGGGCCCCGGCCGCCGGACGGCTCAGCGACTCGACGCGGACGCCCCGCGGTGGAGAGCCGAGACCAAGACGCCGAGGTTCCCGGCCACGTCCCAGGGTGCCATCCCGCCCCCGGGTGCTCGCGGGCCGATTCCACCTTCCCCGGCTCCGCGAAGGGGACGGTCCTCGCTCTGTGGAACACCATTGATCGGACGCGGAGTGATTGGAGTCAGTGCCGTGAGCTCATCCTTCGAGTCATCACACATGACGGCATGAGCATTATAGGTGTCCGGGTTTCCCACGGAGCGGGACGGAGGAGTTTATTGTCTCGGACACGGATTCGGGCGTCCAAGGCAATGATTGTCTCCGTTCTCTTCACCTCTTCACGTCCCGGTCTCTGGGACGACGGCGACGCGCACGCCTGGCCGGAGATGGGCTTCGGCGAACGCTTGTTCGGCTTGCTCCAACGGGTATTCCGCGACGACCAGGTTTCGCCAGGGGAAGTCTCGACCCGGTCCGGCCAGAAACTCAAGGGCCGCGGACAGATCGCGTGGATGGTAGTTGTGAACGCCGCGAATTGTGAGCATGCGCCGCACGACCTGTTCCGGATCGAACGTGACGTTCCCGACAGGGGCCACCGTTCCCGCCAGCACCACGGTTCCGCCCGTGCGAGCCAACGCGATCCCCGTTTCGACCGACCCCGCGCCGCCGGCCAGTTCGAGTACGAGGTCGGCCCCGCGACCGTCGGTGACCTCGCGGACCCCGACCGTCAAATCCTCCGCGTCGGCCGTGAACGAGTGGGTGGCCCCGAAGTGGACGGCGCGTTGCCTGCAGCCTGGAATCGGGTCGCTCACCATAACCGCGCGCGCTCCGCCGGCCCGAGCCATCGCGCAGGCGGTCGCGCCGAGCACTCCACCGCCCAGGACCAGCACGTTTCGCCCAGCGACCGGGCCGCCGTGGCGGAGCACGGCCGCGACGGTGGCTGTGGCGCAGTTGGCGGGCGCGGCCACCTGGTCGGCAACCTCGTCCGGGACTTTCCGCCAGAACGTCTCCGGCACGAGCACGATGAAGTCGGACAGACCTCCCCCCGTGGGGAATTGGGGAGAAGTGCGCTGGTGACCATATTTGTAAGGCCGTTCGCACTTCTGCGGGAGGTCTTGGCCGCAGAAGAAGCACGAACCGCAACCCACCGCCACCGCCCAGGTGACGCGGCTTCCGACGGACACGGGCGTGCCCGCGGCGTCATGCCGAGGAGCCGCCGGGCCGAACGCCTCGATCACGCCGACGATTTCGTGGCCCAGCACGATCGGCGTCGGCTCGGCGCGACGTCCGGCGTGAGTGTGCAGGTCGCTGCGGCAGAGCGTGCAGCAGGTCACGCGTACGAGCAACTCCGCGCCGAGCGGCTCCGGAGTGGGGAACCGGACCAGGTTCAACTGTTGGCCGGGGCCGGTGAACAGGACGGCGCGTGCCATCAGGAAACCCTCTCCGGTTCGAGGCGCTCCGCCGGTTTCGGGGGGGCCTGGGCCGCCGAGGGCCTTGTGGCCTCGTGGGCCGCGAAGTATTGCCAGCAGGGGACGAGCAGGAGAACGCAAACGCCGGCGATGACCCAGCTCAGCGTGAGGAAGAACCCAAAGACGTTCTCCCCCGTCCCAAGCAGGTTGCGGGCGAGCAGGACCACGACGTAGCCGAGGTAACCGAACGCGTCGGCCAGATACATCAAATAGCCGATGGTGCCTCGATCTCGCGTCATGGCGATCAGGCGTTCAAAGATGGTCGTATGCACGGCGATGTAGGGCAGGTACAGCCCCAGTCCGTGCAAGACCATGAACGCGAAGGGAGAGACGGCGTTCGCCTGAATTCCGATGAGCGCGAACCCTATGAGGGTGGGTCCCGCGAGGGCCAGGGTGAGGCCAAAGAAGAACGCCCGGCGGTTGTCCTGAATCATCACCGCCGACCCGTTCAAGATCAGCACGCCGGCGGCCACCACGATCTCCGACCAGGCGAAAATGGCGGGTTGATCGGTCACCCCCATGCCTTCCCAGATTCGCCGGGCGAAGTCGGCCCGGACGCCGCGCAGAATCGTGACGAGCAGGTAAACCAGGACCAGCAGGCTCAGGCCCGTGGCATAGCGGCGAAAGAAACTCCAGCGCTCATCGCGATTCATCGGGACGCGTTCGCTCCGGGCGGCCACGTCCTGGCTCGAAGGACGCGGGACGCGACTCAGCATCCAGGTGAACAGGAGCAGAGGCGGCATGAACAAGAGGCCGGCGGCGAACGGCATCCAGGATTCGGACACGCCCGCCTTGAGCAGGTACGCGCCCACGGACCGGGTCACCCCGTCGGCGACGATGAAACTCGTGCAGAGTCCCGCCGCCAGGGCCTCGGTGTGCCGCCGTCCTTCGAGAAACCCCAGGACCAGGCCGAACACCATCCCGAGCGGCACACCGTTGCAGAACATCCAAACCGCGTTCCACGGGGCCGGCGTCAG
>JBFWRA010000091.1:0-8736 GCA_050249155.1 Isosphaeraceae bacterium
GATTGATTCAAGCCTGGGATGAGATCCAGGACCAACGCCCCCAGGACGTCCGGGACGCCCTGGCCCGCGAACACCAGGCTCAATCCCGACCCGACCTGGGGCGGGTCCATCCCAGCTGGTGGGCCAGGGCGCTGCAGGATGAGCCCGTCTCCGTCCGCGCCACCGTGATCGCCCACCTTCCAGGAGAGCTCCAGGGCGCGCTGCCGGTCGAGTCGCGACTGGGCCTGTCCGAAGCGCGCGCGGACCGCCCACCGCGGCCGTTCGCCGTTCAGGCCGTGATGACCCTCTGGCGTGAACGACTGATCGGAGACGTGCCCGAGCGACCCGACGACCCGCCGGTCATCGTCGCCTTGTCCCGACTCCAATCGGGAGAGATCGCCGAGTTGATTCGAACCGTCGGACAGGCCAAGAGAGCGATGACGTCGCGGGAAACCCTGGACCTGTTCGATCGGCTTCGCGATCGGCTCGGGGACCTGGACCCCCGCGCCTCGCTGATCGCCCAGCGCGACGTCCAGACCCCGGGCCAGTCCGGCCCTCGGAGCGATTTCCGAATCGGTCTGCTCAGCTTCGCCAGACTGTTGCGGATCTCCGACCCCTATCGGACGCGTTGGGCGCTTCAACAGATCCCTTATCCCACCGCGCGTTCCATCCGAAGGCTCATGGAACGTGAGCCACCGAGAACGCCCATGCTGACTCGCTGGGAAACCCAGTTCCTCCGCGCCGCCTGGCGGGAACTCAACGAGGCGGGGCGGATTCCCGAACCCTGGACCTGGGAGAACACGACATGAGCACCGACGCCTATGAGCCCGGCTCGTCGTTCGACCCGCCCTCGACGGTCGATCTCGAAGGCCAAGCCGAAACCGGCGTCTTCGGGGCCCTCACCCGACTCTCCTCCCACAAGGCCCGCGAGACGAACTTCCTCCGTCGGCTGGGTCGAGAACCCGGGCTTCAACTCGCCTCGTCGTTTCTCAGGGAGACGCTCTCCGGCCCAGACCTGGTGGTGGGGGCCCCCGAGCTATTCTGGCGGGTCTCCGGATTGAGACGCGCGGGAGTCGTCGCGCAGATCATCTGGCCGAGACTCTCAACCCGGTTCGGAATCGGCCTGGAAACCACGATCGCCCACGCGGTGGTCGACCGCCTCCTTGGCTTTGAACGTCAAGAAGCCGAAAGCCGCCTTCAGGTCTCGCCGGTGGAGTGGGGAATCCTCACGTTCCTCGTCGCCCGTGGTTTCGAGTCGTTGGTGGAACGGCCAGGGCCGCTGGGCCCCTGGGACGTCTGGATCGATCGCGTCGGGCCCGACTCCTTCGACACGTCGGGGCTCGCCAGGGTCGTGACGCTTCGCTGGCCGATCCGGATTGGCACCGTGGCGGGATCGCTGCGACTCTGGCTTCCCGGTCCCCTGATCGATCAATGGGTCGACGCCGGACCGAACGTCTGGCCGACCCCCGCCCCGCCGGACGCCCGCCAGGCCGATTGGGAGACGACCTGGATCGCCGAGGCGGGGACCGTGGCCTTGCCGAGGGGATTGCAGACCCTGCGCGTGGGGGGCGTTCTGCCGTTCTTCCGGTCGAACCTTCGGGGCACACCCCGTAATCCCCAGGGACCGGTCGAACTCGCGTTGACCCTCGCCGACGGCGTCACCTGCCGATGGCCCGCCACGCCAGCGCCCGACTCCGCGGGGAGCCGACTCACCTTGACCGCCGCCTGGCGGTCGGAACCACCAGAACGGGAGCCACCGACTGTGAGCCAAGCGATCCCCCACCCCAACGACCGCGTGCCGACCGACCTGCCCGTGACATTGGTCATCGAACTGGGGCGCGTCAATCTCCCCCTCTCCAGGGTCGCCGACCTTCAACCCGGCGACGTGCTCGACCTTCAGCGGCATTCCCGAGAACCGGTCGAGCTCACCTCGGGCGGTCGGGCCGTCGCCCGCGGCGAACTCGTCCAGATCGACGACGAACTCGGCGTTCGCGTGACCCACGTCTACCTGTGATCGCCGGACCGGGCGGAGACCTCGAACCGGATCACGGGTTTCGATCCCGATCGTCGCCGACCCGCCCTCACGAAACCGGGTAAACCACCTGGATCATCGACTGCAACCCGAGTGACTGCGTCGCCGTCAGCGCGACGGTCCAACCGATGGTTTTCGGCCCCGCCCCCGCGCGTTCCAACGCGAAGCCCGCGGCGACCAGAAGCGCCGGCATGATCGGCAGCCAGAGCCGGGCCACTTCGCTCAGGTTCCTGCCGCTGACGGTGAGCAGGACCAGCGTCACCAGCGCGGCCAGGCTCACCCTGGGCGCGTGCCTGGGCCAGAATCCGGCGAGGGTCGCCCAAAGGGTCGCCGGCAGTCCGATGGCGACCGCCAACTCGATCGGATTGGCGATCAGCCAGGCGCGGTAACTCCTGGGGTATTCGTCGTAGAAGCGCCCGTGGTTCTTCTGGTTCCACCACCAGATCACCCAGGGGTTCGCGGAGGTCGCCAGCCAGACCACCCCCGTGACACTGAGGAATCCGACGCCCGTCGCCAGGATCAACCGGGTTTTCTCGCCGACGGTCCGGCCGGCTCCGGCCAGGATCACGAGCGCCACGATCAGTCCCACGGCCAGAAAAGCCAGGGTGAACTGCATCGCGAGGCCGAGCGAAACCCCGCAGAGCGCCGCGAGCCCCAACCCTTTCCGCTGGGCGCACCGAACCGACCAGGCCGCCAGCGCCATCGCGGCCGTGGAAACCAGGGGAAAGGCGGTGTCGGCCGTGGGCTGAAAGAGGATCGCCGAGGGAAGGAGCGGCCAGAGGACCGCGGCGGACCAGGCTCCCGCCGCCGAGAGGTTCGACCGGGCCAACAGATGGAGCGGGACCACGGTCAACCCGCAACAGACCAGGGCGACCAGGCCGGTCAGGACCAGCGCCGCGCGCTGGGGGGGCGGCATCGGGGAACGCGTGTCGAAGTATCGAAACGCTTGAGTGACGGAGTCGGGCGCGTGCTCCACCACGAACCGCGAGGCCGCGGCGTCTCCTTCCATCGCCCTGAGCAGGAGAGCCTGGGTCGCCACCAGGCCGGGGGGATGGGTGCCGATGTGAAGCGCATCCTGCGCCTTGATCCATTCCGGATACGCGGCGAGGAACGATCCGAGGTCGTGGACCTCGTCCCGGGCGACGTTGAAGTAGCCGTTGGATCCCTTTTGCGACAGGGCGATGACCCACTTTTCCAGACCGTAACCGACCGGAGCGCCCGATTGGACCACGCCCTGAATCCCGACCGAAACCACCGCCAGGGCCGAGAGCCAACCCGCCTCGCGCCAGAACCCCGGCTTTCGCGTCAACGAACGAAATCCCGCCCCCGCGAAGACCGCGAACGCGAGGCAACCCAGCGCGGCCAGGCCAAGGTCGATGGCGTTCGGCCCGAACGGAACACGAAGCCACTCCCATTCTCCAGGCACGCCCAGCGGGACGGCCCGCGACTGGACCGCCAGGAGGAGCCCCATGACCAGGGCGAGGGCGAGGAGCGAAACGATCGCGAGTCTTGTTCGCATGCGATTGATCTTAGCGGTCAGGGCGTTCCTCGACGAGGCTGCTCCGCAAAACCGCGGCGGACGGTTGCGGCATGACCGCGATCGTGTTCTGATCGTCAACGACCGGGGCGGCCCTCGTCTCTCGCCCGCCAGTCGCCCCCAGCGTTCCTCAACACCAGACCGATCGACCCCGCCGAGATCCGCTTCGCGCGGCTCGCCAGGGTCGTTGACCGGAGACCGACCCGATGCAGTTCGAGAACCAACCCAAGGACACGCCCGCCGGGTCGTCCGGCGACGGATCGACCTGGTACAAAGATCTCACCGGTTACCAGTGGTTGGTCTTCGTGGTGGCCTCGCTCGGCTGGCTGTTCGACACGATGGACCAGCAGCTTTTCAACCTCGCGCGGTTCCCGGCGATCGCGGAACTCATCGACAGCCCGATCACCGACCCGGACGTCAAGTACTACGGGGGAATCGCCACGACCATCTTCATGGTCGGCTGGGCGATCGGCGGCCTGATCTTCGGCGTCATGGGCGATCGAATCGGCCGCGCCCGCACGTTACTCATGACGATCGTGCTATACTCGTTTTTCACGGGCTTCAGCGCGTTCTCAGTGAGCGTCTGGGATTTCGCGCTCTATCGGTTCTTGACCGGTCTGGGAGTCGGAGGGGTCTTCGCCGTGGCCGTCGCTCTGGTGGCGGAGGTCATGACCGACAAGGCCCGCCCCTTCGCGCTGGGGATGCTTCAGGCGCTCTCGGCGATCGGCAACATGATCGCCGCGACGCTGAGCTTCGGGTTGGGCCGACTTGAGGAGACGGGCGCGATCGGTAGCTCCTGGCGGCCGATGTTCATCGTGGGCGTTCTTCCCGCGATCATCTCCTTGTCGGTGTTTCGGAAGCTCAAGGAGCCCGAGTCCTGGATCAAGGCCAGGGAGGCCGACAGGCTGGCTGAAGCCGAGGGGCGTTTCGGTCAACGGTCCTCGTTCCGAAAGCTCTTCTCCGAGGTTGAGACCCTCTTCGGCCACCCGACGTGGCGCAAGAACGCGATCGTGGGAATGCTCCTGGGCTTCTCGGGGGTCGTCGGCCTCTGGGGCATCGGCTTCTTCAGCCCGGAACTGACCGACCCCGTCTTCCGCAAGGCGTTCGAGGCCGAGGGCTACTCCGGCGCGGAACTCAACGGCAAGGTCACGAGCTGGAAGGCGATCTCGTTCTTTCTTCAAAATATTGGCGCGTTCTTCGGGATTTACGCCTTCAGCAGGGTGACGCATTACATCGGCCGCAAGCCCGCCTTCGCCCTCTCGTTCTTGCTGGCGATGGCTTCGACCGCCATGACGTTCTGGTTCCTGAACGATTTCACGGATATCTTCTGGATGGTCCCGCTGATGGGATTCTGCCAGCTCTCGCTCTTCGGCGGCTACGCGATCTACCTGCCGGAACTGTTCCCGACCCGGCTTCGGAGCACGGGGACTTCGTTCTGCTACAACGTCGGTCGGCTCTTCGCCGCGGCGGGGCCGTACACGTTGGGATACCTGACCAGCTCGGTCTTCCGCGGGTTCAACGAGCCGATCCGGTACGCGGGCGTGGCGATGTGCTCGGTCTTCCTGATCGGCTTGCTGGCCCTGCCCTTCGCCCCTGAGACGAGGGGAAAACCACTCCCCGAATAGAGCGAAGGGGGCGACGGCCGTCCGATCCGAATCGATCAGAGGACGTGCGCCGCCGACGCTCGATCAAGGTAGAGCACGGCCCCGGCGTGTTCCCGCAAGGCCGAGGCGGGGCACGCCTCGGCGATCGGGCCTCGAAGGGTCTCGCGCACGGCGTCCGCCTTGCGCGGACCAGGGACGACCACCGAGACGACCGCCGCGCTGAGAAGCGCGGGCACCGTCAGGGTCAACGCGTGCGTCGGAACCTCATCGATTGTCTTGAAGCAGCCGTCGTGGACCTGTTGCACGCGGCAGGCCTCGTCGAGCCGGACGACCTTGACCAGGAGCGGGTCCAGGAAATCGGCCACCGGCGGGTCGTTGAACGCCAGGTGGCCGTTTTCGCCAATCCCCGCGCAGACGACGTCGGTGGGTTCGTTTCGCAACCGCTGCTCGTAGTCCAGGCAGATCCTCAGGGGGCTGCCCCCCTGTTCGCCGGGGATCAGGCGGAGCCGATCGGCGGGAAGGTCGACCCTGCCGAAAAGATGCTCCGAGAGGTAGCGGCGGAACGACGCGGGGTGGTCGGGCCCCAGGCCAAGGTATTCATCCATATGAAACCCGAAGACCCGGGACCAATCGACCGAGCCGTCGGCCACCAGGGCGTCCAGGAACTCATTCTGGCTCGGTGCCGCGGCGAAGACGACGTTCGCCCGGCCCGCCGCGGCCTGTCGCGTGGCGATGGCCAGGGCCACGTCGAGGGCGGCGGCCCGTCCCATCGCGGGGCGATCCTCGTAAACGCGGACCTTCAATCGATCCACGGTGAATTCGGCGAAGGGCTTCGGGGCCGCGTTGCTCATGGCGATCGAACCAGTTCGGGGATGAGGTCATCGGGAGGAGGCGACTCCCGACCAGCTTACCGACCCCCACCGGTACTGGCCACTCCCGAGCGGCCGGTCCGCGTTCCGGGACTGGCTTTCGAGACGGCGGCCCTCAGCAACCCGCGAGCTGGCCCTGGCCGCCTCGCAGATTCTGGCAGAGCTTTTGACATTCCTTCAGATCGCCGATCAATTTATCGGTGAGGAACGTCTCGGTCTGGCCGTCGGCGGCCCATTCCAGTTGTTCGTGACAACGGTTCATTTGTTCAAGCAGATCTTTCATCCAGAGCAGGGTGTTTTGTCGATGGCTCATGGTGTCGTCCGTCCTCGTTCGACTCATGGTCACAGTCAAGTTGTCCAGTCGATCGGCGTTCCGGGATCATCCTGATGGGAGGCCGCTCAACGCACGTGGGAGATAAGAGGGCAAAGAACGTGCCGGTCTCGGAGAGGCGTCGCTCCGTTCGCGCTCAATCCTTGAAGTGGCCTGAACTTGAGATTTTCTCCAACGCCGTTCTGAATTCTCCCGGAAGCCTACGTGTTGTAAGGGTTACAGACGAGGTCGGGCCGGCCCGGCCGACTTCCCTTTCGATGGGACAGGCTCTAGACTGATATGGAATTCCTGAACCGCCGGGAGCCCGAAATGGAACCACGCCGCGGGGGCGAAGGATCGGACAGGGTCCGTCGAGCCGGCGAAGGCTTCGCCTGGCCCGTTCGCGTCGCGCGCTGGCTCTTTGGTTCCGGTGGGCGGAGCGAGGGGCGGGGGGAAGCCCGGACCCGACGGCCCCGGTTCCGCAACGTCGCCATCAGTCGAGAGGCCGGGGCCGGGGCCGGGTCGATCGCGAGAATCGTGGGGACTCGGCTGGACTGGCGGGTTTACGATCACGAGATTCTCGAGGCGATCGCCCAGCGCATGGAGATGCCGGCGGACGAGGTTCGCGCTTTCGACGAGCTCGCGCCGAGCGTCGTCCAGGACTGGATTCTCCCCCTCCGCGAGGAGCATTACGCGCCCCAGGAGGCCTACCTCGATCACCTCGCGAAGCTCATTGAGGCGATCGGAAGGGCGGGTGGTTCGCTGATCGTCGGGCGGGGCGCGGGCTTCCTGCTGCCTCGTGACGAAACGCTGCTCGTCCGGGTCGTCGCTCCCCTGAACGCCCGCGCGGAGCGATTGGCGGAACGCATGGGAGTCGCCTTCCGCACGGCCAGGCGGGCCGCCAGGGACATCGATCGCCGACGCGCCCACTTCGAGCGGACGATGTATCGGATCGATTCGCACGACCCGCACAACTACGACCTGGTCCTGGACTCCAACAGCCTGGGGTTGGCGATTTCCGCCGAGATGCTGATTCGAGCCATCGAGGCCGGTCAGCCTGAGAAGCCCGCGGCGTCCCAGTTCGACGAACTCCCACCCCTCACGGCCTGACGCCGAACGAATCGTCCAGGGCGATGATCGTCATGCCGTAGCGGTCGGCCAGCTTCACGACGTCGGGCTGGTCGATCACGATGGTCCGCCCCGCCTCGATCGCCAGGACCCGGGCCTTCGCGCGGTGCAGGTTCTCAATGGTGGTGAGACCGATCGTTGGAACGTCGAACCTCATGTCCTGTTCGGGCTTCGCCACCTTGACCAGCGTCCAGCCCCCGGCCCGGCAGAGTTGACCGGCGCGCTCGATGCAGCGGTCGGTTCCCTCGATCGCCTCGACCGCCAGGGCCGATTGCTCTTTCACGGCGACGGACTGCCCGACGTCGAGCCGCCCCATCTCCTTGGCCAGGTTCCAGCCGAAGGCCACGTCCTTTCGCTCCTCGGCCGAGGGCGCGCGTCGGGTGAGTACTCCGTCCTTCACGAGTAGCTCCGGGCAATAGTCCAGGGCCGAGTCGAACGTCATTCCGTCTCGTTCGAACTCGGCGATGAGGGAAAGGAGGATGGAATCGTCGCGACGATCGCCACGCAAGGTGCGACACCAGAACCGGACCATGCGAGGGTCGGGCCAGAGTCGGACCATCCGGAACGGGGTGTACATGACGCTCTTGGTCACCTTGCCGGCCATCACGATCCGCTTGACTCCCCTTCGCTTGAAGGAGCGGATCATGCCGCCGAGCCGGGAGACGCTCACCGTCTCGAACGATTCGCAGAGCGACTTCAACTCGTCCGGGGCCTCATAACGGATGCCGACGCAGGCGATCGCGTAACCCTGGGCCCTGGCCGCCTCCGCGAAGAGGATCGGGAACCGGCCGCTTCCCGCGAGCAATCCCAGGGTGCGATCGGTGGTTCTGACCCCTTGGAGTCGGGTCACCCGAGCCGGCCTCGGGGTTTCTTTCCGAGAAAGCGTGGACACCGTTCGAGCCTCCTTGCTCGTTCGGAACGCCTGTTGAGTCGCCTACGACGACCTAACCTAGTGGTCGCCGGTCGTCGGCTCAGCCCCGTCCTGGGGGTGCGGCGCGTCGGGGACCGAGCCGCCCTGGAGCCTCGCGAGCTGGGCGGTCAGGTCGCGGAGCTGGCGGTACATCTCGGGGAGTCGGGCGACCATCTGGAAAATCCTTCGCTGTTCGCGAAGGGGGATCGCCGGGGAACCGAGAACTTGCTGACCGTCCGGGATGCTCCGATGGACCCCCGCTTGAGCGCCGATCATGACGCGGTCGCCGATCTCGGTCTGATCCTTGATCCCCGCCTGACCCGCCATCACCACGTTCTCGCCGGTCTTGCAGCTTCCCGCGATGCCG
>JBFWRA010000092.1:0-8706 GCA_050249155.1 Isosphaeraceae bacterium
AGCGCCGTGTCGGTCGTTCCCTCATACCGAGTCGCCAGGTTCGTGGTGGAGTTGAGCGCGATCAGGTCGGGCGTGTCGTCCTGGACTCGGAGCCGGATCGTGACCGGGTCGCTGGAGGTGCCGGTCGGGTCGTCGTCGAGGTAAACGTGCTGGGTTGAGAACTCCCAAACGCCCGCCCCGAGAAGGACGCGCGTCGGTGGCGACCCGTCTCCCCATTCCAGAACGACGGTGTGGGTATCGTCCTCGCCGGGGTCGGTCAGGGCCCCGGTGACGGTGAGGGTGCCGTTTTCCGGGATCGAGTTCGCGGAGAGCGCGAAGAAGCTCGCGGGGCTGAATCGATGGATCGATCCCGCGTCAAGGCCACCCGTGTCGGCGAGGGGCGCGGCGACGAGCAAAAAGTCTCCCGCGACCGCGACCGTCGCGCCGAAGCGTTCCGTGGCGACCGGGGAGGGTTTCTTCAACGAGGAGACCGCCGCGCCGAACGAGGCCGAGAACGGGTCGGCGTTGACGAGGTAGGCGGTCCCCGAGCCGGCGACGGTCAGTCCGTCGTTCTCCGCGCCGACGAGGGCGCGACGGCCGACGGTGGCGATCGACGAGCCGAAACGGCCGTTGGCGGGGCTGGCGTTCGGGCTGCGAAGGACGCGGAGGAACGCCCCGAACGTGGCTGATCCGTTCTTGAGGTCGAAGAGGTAGACGCCCCCGGCGTCGGTGCCCGCCGAGTCGTCCAGCGGCGCGCCGATGAACGCGACGTCGCGATCCCCGCCGGCGAGGACGCTTCCGAAGCGACTGCCAGGGAGCGAGCCGTTCGGGTTGAGGAGCGTGACCAGGACGCGGCCGGTGCCAGGGTCGACGAGGTGGGCGGCGCCGGCGTCGAGACCGGCGGAGTCGTCCCCTGGCGCTCCGATCAGCGCGCCCGCGCCGATGACCGTGACCGCGGCTCCAAACTCGTCGCCGATGGAGGGGCTGGGATTGGCGAGGGTCTGCTGGAGCGTGCCGGTGCCTGGGTCGTACAGATACGCCTCGCCGACGCCCGCTCCCGCCGTCGTGGTCCGTCCCGGAGCGCCGACGACGACGAACTGGCCAAACGAACCCAACGCCGCGCCGAACCTGTCGCCCCCCAACCCCGTCGGGAGGCTGAAGGCGGAAACCAGCGCGCCCGTGTCGATTCGATAGACGTAAACGCGCCCAGGTCCTTCCTCGGGCGCGCCGACCACGGCGTATTCCGCGACGATCGCGACCGACGAGCCGAGCTTCGCCCCGGCCGGGGAGGAGGCGAACGTGAACGCCAGCGCGCCGTCCTTGTACAGGTGCGCCGCGCCCGAATCGGTCCCGTTGGCGTCGTCGAGCGGCGCGCCCACCAGAACGACCTCTTGCCCGAGACGGGAACGTCCCACCGCGAGGGAGCCGCCGAACCGGTCCCCCGCGGTCGGCGCGGCTCCCGGGTTGACCGTCGACGCGCCGGCACCGTAGCTGGCCGGCAAGAGGGCCGGCGGGGCGTTTCGGACGTGGAGCGTCGTCGAGGCCACGCCACGATTTCCCGACTCGTCGGTGACGACCAGCGACAACCGCCAGACGCCCTGGTCGTCAAACGGCAGCGAGAAGGATCGGCCGTTGCCAGCGCGATAGGGCTCGCCGTTCTTGGTGAGCGACCAGGCGAAGGTGTGATAGCTCGAGTCCGGATCGACCACCCGCGCGCTCACGGCGAACGACGACCCCTCGACGAGGGAGGGGTCGGCGGGGTCGGTTGGCAGACCGAGGATCGTCGGCGAGGGGGCGATGAGCTGGCGGAGCTGGGATAGGTAGCCGTATTGGCCCGTTCGGGTCACGACGCCGTCGGTCGGGTCGAAGTCGACCGTCCCGTTGGCCAAGCCCACCGAGGTGACGTTCCCCTGGCGATCGACGTCGAGCGCCTTCCCGTCCGAGGTCCCGTCGGCGACGAACGACGCGGCCCAGCCGAACCGCCCGTCGGCGTCGAGTTTGCTGAGGAAGGCTTCGTAATTGCCCGGATTGAACGGGTCGGAAGCGTCGAGAATGTAGGCGGAATCGCCCGGGTCGAAGTCGACCCGGTCGCGGAACACGCCCGTCGTGTAAACGTTCCCCTGGGCGTCCAGGGCCAGGTCGCGGACCCAGTCGTTCTGATAACCGCCGAACGACCGGCCCCAACGGAACTCGCCGCTGGCGTCGAGCTTCAACAGGAAGACGTCGTCGCCACCGCCGCTGACGACGAGGAAGTCCCGCCCGGTGGCCAGGTCGAGATCCATCTGGAACGCGAACCGGCCCGCGATCACCGGGTGACCCTGGACGTCGACTTTCACCCCGATCGGAGTGTCCGCGCCAGGACCGCCGTACGCCTGGGCGACGAGGGTCGTGAAGCCGGTCAGGTTCGGCTGGAGCTTGAGCGCGAAGACGTCGCTCTGACCACCAGGAGGCGACAGGACCGCCAGGCCCGTGGTGGCTCCCGAGAAATTCCCGACCACCCAGACTTGACCCGCACCGTCGACCGCGACTCCGGTGGCGACGTCCTCGGTGGTCGAGCCGATTCGGGCCGCCCGGACGAAGTCGAAGCTCGGACTGTACTGTGCGACGAACGCGTCGGGGAATCCGGCGCTGACCAGGATGAAGCTATCGACGGGATCGGGATCGAAGTCCTGGGTGAAGCTGAAATCGCCCGCGACCAGCACGTCGCCACTGGGTGCCACCGCGATGCTGGTCGTGCTGACGATGAGTCCTTCCAGGCCAAGCTGGGTGCCGGAGGCGTCGACCTTGAGCAAGAACGAACTGGTGGAGGCCGTGTTCACCGGGGGGCCGCCCGCGTAACTCACCTGGACCGTGAACGGGCCGGTCGCGTACAGCCAGTCGTCGGCGGGGTTCGTATTGCCTCGATCGTCGAGCGCCAGGGCGCTGGCCTGGCTGAAGTCGGCGAACTGGCTATCGATGAGCCGAACCCAGAGCAACGCGCCGTTGGAGTCGTACTTCGCGAGGTAGCCGTCGTAGCTCGAGTTGGCGGTCAGCGTGTCGCCGGGGGTCACGCGCTCGAGGTCGAAGTCGACCGTCCCGGTGAATCGGCCGATCGTGTAGGCGTTGCCGGCCGCGTCGGTGACGACGTCGCCGGGGATGGCGACCTGTCCCACGGCCACGGGCCCCTGGGTCGTCACGTGGTTGAAGGCGACGGGAGGAACGTTTTGAACCTGGAGGAGCAGGTCGTTGACGTCGTAGAGCGGGGCGATGCGTCGTCCCGACCCGCCCGGCGAGGGGAATTCGTGGTTGGCGAACCGGCCCGAGCGGCCCGAGGAGGTCAACACCGAGAACGTGTCGCCGGGACTTGGTTGGAACTCGTCGATCAAATCGACGCGAACGGTGCCGTCGAGAGTCGCGGTCCCGGTGATCCGAAGCCGGTCGTACTGGGGAACGTCCGGGTCGCGCCCGCCAAGTTCCAGCAGCAACGTGCCGTCGGGGCCTTGAACGTAGTCGCCGGTGACGTCGAGGATGCCCGGCGAATTCCCAGGCGCGACGGTGCCCCCGACGTTGCTGAGGGAGGCGTCGATCGTCCCGACGCCGCCAAGGGTCCCTGCCAGCAGCGCGTAGGGGGTCGCCGGGGCCAGCAGGGTGCCGCCCCCCTTGAGGCTCACCTTACCGCCGACCTGGGTGAACGAGGTGCTTCCGTTTCGAGGAATCGCGTCGAGTTCGGCCTGGGTGTAAGGGGCTTGCAGGATCGTCAAATCGTCGATCAGGCCGCGGAAGGGGAGATGTGTCGCGGAGGAGTTGGTCTGCCCGTTGCCGATCCGAAGCGCCGTCGCTGAATGATCAATCGCGCTGGAGAACGCCCGACTGGCGGTGACGCCGTTGACAGTCAACCTTAACAGGCCGTAATGCGCGCTCGCGGTGACGTGGGACCATACGCCGGGGTTCACCGTGGCGGACACCGACGAGGAGATGGAATTGTAGCGATTGACCCAGAACGTCAGCGTGTCGCCCGCGGTGTTGTACGTCAGGCCGTAGCCGTCGTTCCAGCTTTGCGTGGAGGTCTTGGTCAAGATCGAGGCGAACTGGGATTGCGAGCCGGTCGGATTGACCCAGAAGTCGATGGTGAACTCGGCGGGGTTCAGCGAGGCCGAGTCGGGCACGCTGACCAGGTCGTCGACGCCGTCGAACGAGAACGCCTGGCCCGTCCCGGTCCGGTCCGGGGCGAACCCGACGCCGTTGACGAGTGAGCCATTGTTGACGCCGAAGGTGTCATTCGCGGTCCCCTCGGCTCCGTAATGGGTCAGGATCGGATTGATGGGAAGCAGGGATGAGGCGGGACCGACGGTCAATTCGCCCGCCACCACGAATGGGGATTGAGGGGTCAAGCTCTGGTTGTCCGAAACCGTGAGCTTGCCGCCCGCGAGGACCTCGGTCAGCTTATTGAACAGACCGATGGAGCCCCCGCGAGGGCTGTTCGAGTAGATCCCCAACATCGCGCTGTCGGGGCCCTCGATGGTCACGTTGGCGTTGAGCCTGGTGATCTGAAGTATTTGATTCGTGTCGACCGGTGCCGAGTAACGAAGAATGCCGCCGGCGATCGCTTCCCAGGTCCCACCGGTGAGCGTGGCGGTGTACTCGACGCCACTGAAGGCGAAGTCGGGGAGATTGGCGGAGGCTTGACCCGGGGTGACGTACAACTCGCCGCCGTTGGAGGCTCTGGCGGTCCCCACGTTGAGGAACCGGCTGGGCGAGACCACGACTCGGCCCCCGGCCACGTCGGCGGCGATGGTTCCTCGATTGGTCAGCGTTGGGATTAGACTGCCGAAGTACCCGTTCTTGCCTCGAATCGTGATTCCCGCGTCGATCGTGAGGTTGGGCGCGGTCTGAGTCCCTGAGAAATGGTTGTTAATGCTCCCACCGAAAACGATGGTCCCCACTCCGCCGATGGTGACCGGCCCGCTGGCCCGAACGATCGAGTGGAAAGTGCCCGCGGCGTCGCCAACGAACAGGTTCGTGTTGAGGGTGAAGGTTCCCTGAAGGTTGACGGTGACGGATTCGCTTCTCAGGTCCAGGTCGCCGAGAAGCGTGACGTTGCGGAGGGTGGAGCTGAAGGCGTTGGGGACGCCGAGAAGCTTGGCCGAGCCGAGGGTCCGGATCGTGCCATTCTGAATCGTTCCATCCGCGAGGCTCCACGAGCCCGTGGCGTCGTCGAGGGTCAGATCGCCGGAAAGGGTGAAGCTCGTGGCCAGCCGGATATCGCTCGCCGCGTCGCGGACGATCCGGCCGAGCCTGCCCTGGGTCATCGGCTTTCCGGCCGCCCCGCCGCCACCGCCGAAGGTCACGGTTGAGGCGACCGTCGAGATCGTGCCAAGATTGGCCCAGGTCTCGCTGGTCTGGATTCCCAGTTGGAGAGTGCCTCCCGCCGCGGTGGAGATGGTCCCCTGATTGATCCAGTGCGAGTTGACGTTGCCGTAGACGCGCACCCGGGCCCCGTTGGTCCCGGCGATCGTGCCCTCGTTGCGGCTACCGTCCCCCATCTGCACGTCGAAGACCTGGCTCGAATCGCCCTGCGCGAGGATGGTCCCCTGGTTGATCAGCCGTCCGATGGTCGACCCGACCGAGCCGAAGATCCCGCGGACCGTGACCCCGGGAGCGATCGTCAGGACGTCGCCGGCCACGTGCTGTCGCAAGCGATTGCCGACGGCCGTGCTGAAGACGAACTCGCCCCCGCCGTCGGTCCGGACGGTCTGGTTCCCCTGAAAAAAGAAAGAGGCGTTGCCGATGAGGGTGCTCGGCCCGATGGGCTGGCTGGTGTTGATGGTCAATCCGTTGAGGGCGGTGACCTGGGCCCCGTTCGTTGAGATGTCGATGGGGCTGGCGAGCGTGACGTTGTCGAGGAAGCTGTTGGTGCTCGTGGCGATGAGCCGGGCGGAACTGCCGGGAGCGACCCGGAAGGTGCCGTTCTTGACGGTTCCGCCAAGAAGGTTGACGCTCCCGATCGCGTCGTAGAGCGTGAGTCCACCCGACACCGTTCCGGTGAGGTTGATCGTACCGCCGGTGCGAGTGAATCCGGCGAGGCTGGATTCATTGAACGATCCGCCCAGGTTGATCGTGCCCCCGGTATGGGTGATCGATCCCGCGTTGGACCACGACGTCGGATCGATGGTCAACGTCCCGTTGGTGACGCTCACCGTCCCCTGGTTCGTCCAGGTCGCCGCGTCAATCAACAACGTCCCCGACGCCACCTCGATCCGACCCGTCGGACCATTCGTGAAGCCCGCCAGCGTCACGCCCCCCACGTTCCCAAGACCCAGCCGCAGCGTCCCGCCACCCTCCGATCGCAACGTCCCCTGGTTCACCACCGACGTGTTCGCAACACCGTGCGCCACGATCTCCGTTATGTAACCACTACCGGCAACCCCGTGAATCGTCAGCCCCGAACCAATCGTCAACGTCATGTTCGCCTGGTACAGCCGCAACGGCTGCGACCCCGTACTCACACCCAAGTAAACGTGGCCGCCCCC
This sequence comes from Isosphaeraceae bacterium, assembly GCA_050249155.1. Classification (GTDB taxonomy): domain Bacteria; phylum Planctomycetota; class Planctomycetia; order Isosphaerales; family Isosphaeraceae; genus JBFWRA01. The sequence continues at coordinate 6,489 of JBFWRA010000092.1, forward strand.
CCCCAGCGTCTGGCTCCCCGCGAAATACAACCCACCATTGACGCTATTCGAAGCCCCCAGGGTCAGTTGCCCCTCAACCGTCAGCCCCCCAAGCACCGCGACCGAGGCATTGCTGTTTGTCACCGCCACACCGCCCGCCGCGATCGTCACGCCGTCCAGCGTGCCACTCGTCAACCGCAACTCCGCGCCACCGGCCGTCGTCACCGTCCCACCGTTGATCCGACCTCCCGTCGAGAGTGTCCAGGTCCCGGTCGTGGCGTTCAGGAACAGTGTGGCCCCGCTGTTATTAAGGGTGCCGGTCAGGTTTACCGTCCCACCGGTCCGGGTGACGGTGCCAAGACCCGCCGTGGTGAACCCACCCCCAAGGTTCAGCGTGCCACCGTTGACATTCAGCGTCCCCGCGTTGGACCACGAGGCCGCGGTAATATCCATCCGACCCGTCGCGCGGACGATGCCTCCCGCTTGGTTCGTGAAACTCCCCCCCGATATCACGGAGAAGGCATTGGTTCCCGTCGTCGCCTCGATCGTCCCCTGGTTGACGATCGAGGTCCCGCTGAAGCCAGTATCCGGGCCGAAGGAGAGTGACGGCCCCGAGACGGTCACGCCAGCGCCGATCGTGATCGATCCGTTGTTGATCCGACCCACCAACCCAGGGCGATTCGACGTGACGGTCGAGATCGTCGAGATCGTCCCCGAGCCGCTCACCGTGGCCGCGGAATCGATGAACCCAAGCAAGGCCGAGGTTGAGGTCGTGGCATTGCCGAGGTTGACCGCGCCGTCCACCGTCAGGCCGTTCGTCACCCGCGCCGTGGTGCTCGACGCGACCGTCAACGTCGAGCCACTGGCGATCGTCACGCTGTCCAGTAGCGGAGAGGTTCCCGACGCCGTCAGGGTGGTTCCGCCGACCAGCGTGGCCGACTTGAGCGTCGCGCCTCCCCCCAGCGTGAAGTTGGCACTCACCGACACATTCCCCGCGACGGTGAGGAAACCCCCCGTGATCGCCAGAGTCTCCGTCGAGGTGATGCTGTTCACGGTCACGGTGCCCGTGTTGAACGTGATCGTCGGGCTGTTCGTCCCTCGGTCGATCACCACGTCGTCGCCGGCGGTGGGAACCCGGCCCAGATCCCAGTTTCCCGGTACGTTCCAGTTGCCGCTGACGTTGCTGATCCAGTTGATCGTCGCGGGCAGGACCCTCTCCTCGATCGACTCGAACGCCAGGAGGCGACGCGAGGCGGGGCCCGCGGGGCGTTTGGAGCGGACTCGGCGGCGACGTGGACGATTCGTTTCGGAACCGGAGGGGGGAAGCCAGGGGTTCGCCATGGAAGGGGGCCTCTTGTGAGACTTCAGGCGCTTCTCAAGGGGTGTCTGGAAAGTTGAGATCGAGGAGCGATCGTCAGATCCCTTCCACCACCCGACCAGGTCCACCTCGGGTCCGGTCAGGGAGGTCGACGGAAACGTCCGCAATCCCGTACGAAGATGGAGTCGAGCTGTTACAGTCGAAGGAAGATTTTCCTTCGCGAACGCCGATTATCGAGATCCGACTTCGGTTTTGTCTCGAAAAATCCGGCTAAGGTCGAAAGCGCTCATCATTTCACTTTCTTGCGGCGGCCGGTACCGGAAGTTTGGGCAACCTGGAGAGGATCTCGGAGAACCTGGGATCGGAACGAACGGGGTCGAGGTCCGGATCGGTCTCCAGGCGGACCCGGTCGTTCCAGCCCTGTTGGATCAGGGCATCGAGACCGTCGAGGGCGTTCTTCCGGGCCTTGCCGGCGGCCTCGGGGTCGGGGTCGCGGGCGCAGAGGGCGAAGCCGCAGGCGGCCTGGAAGAGGGACCGGCCGTCGGGTTTGGCTTCGTTTCGCAGCGACTCGGCGAGGGCGGTGGCCTCGGCGTAGTCGCCGACGCGGGCCAGGGCGGTCATGAGGTCGATCCGGGTCTGAAGGTCGTCGGGGTCGATCGCGGCGAGTTCCTTGCGGATCTTGAGAGACTCGGCGAAGGCCACTTCCGAGGGCGGAGGCGGGGGGATGTTGGGGGGAGGAGCGATCCCCCGTTCTTTCAGCCTTCGGGCGGTCTCGCCGGCCCGGTAGTGGAGCATCGCCACGTTCCGCCGGGCCTCGAAGCCCTCGGGGTTCTTCGCCAGGAGTTCGCCGAAGATCCGGAGCGACCGCTGGTAGCCGGTCCAGGCCCTGGCCGGATCGTCCCTGGCGAGCAGGAAGAAGTC
>JBFWRA010000093.1:0-8717 GCA_050249155.1 Isosphaeraceae bacterium
CACCCAGGTATCGAAGGCGGGCCCGGACCACGCCGCGCGTCGATCCGGGCACCCCGCGCCGCTCAACGTCCAGGTCGATTCGAGGTCTCGGCGGGTCGGCGCAGGTGGTTCCGAACGTCGTTCAGCACGCCGATTTTCAGGGGGAAACGCGGGCGGGCGATCCCCGCGCGGGCGAGGTCGCGGCGCAGCTTTCGGCGGGGCCGCAAGGTCCTCCAATCGCGTAGCGCGTCGAGCTTGCCGGCCAGAAACGGCCTGGCGCGTCCCCTGGCCAGCCTCCAGAGGGCCTGTCCCAGGGTGAACGTCAGATGCGGCAGGAGGGCCGTCGCGAGCCATCCCAGCGGCAAGTCGGTCCAGAACAGGACCTCGGCGTTCCTCGCCATCCGACGTTGCAGCGCCGGTCGCGTGTGGTCGTAACTGGCCGAGACGTCGTGAAGGATGCGCGACGCGGGCGTGAAAACGCAAGTGTATCCCGCCCATCGAAGTCGGAAAGCGAGATCCACGTCTTCATAGTACGATCCGAAGGCCGGGTCGAAGCCGCCGACACGCCGCAGCGCGCTGGCCCGGTAGAAGGCGCTGGAACCACTGGCCCCGAACACGCGTTGGGAGGGCCTCGCCAGCCAGGAGGCCGCGGGCTCGCCGTGCCCGCGTTTGCTCGGCCAGCCGAAGAAGGCGTAGTCGTCCCCGGCGGAATCCACCCGGCCAGGGTCCGATCGGACCAGGACCAACGGCGCGACCGAGCCCACCGTCGGGTCTTCGAACGGCCGAAGCCCGGCCTCGACCCAGCCGGGCGTCACCTCCGTGTCGTTATTGAGCAGTTGGATGAACTCGCCGGTCGCCGCCGCGATGCCCGCGTTGGCCGCGGCGCAGAAGCCGCCGTTGTTCGGGCTTTGAACCAAACGAACCCAGGGGTGGCGCTGGGCCAGCCAGGACGGGGTGCCGTCGGTCGACCCGTCGTCCGAGACGATCACCTCGATGGGAACGGAACGAGGCCGATGGCGATCGACGCTGGCCAGGCACGATTCCAGAAGTGCCCGTCCGTTGTACGAGGGGATCACGACGGAACAGGTCGGTCGGATCAACGCGGAGCCTCCGCCGGCGTCGGGGAGTGCTCCGCGACGGGCCTCCAGCGCCGCGAGGCCCCCCAGTTGGTCTTGCCCCAGGCGACGTGCTGCACGGTCATGAGCAGAATCTTGAAGTCGAGCCAGAACGTCCAGCGTTGCAGGTAATCCAGGTCGTACTGGACTCGTTTCCGCAGCGAGGTCCGTCCCCGCCAGCCGTGAACCTGGGCCCAGCCGGTCATCCCGCCCGGCATGGCGTGGCGAAGGTCGTAATCGGGAAGCGTCTCGCGAAAGGCGGTGACGAAGACGGGTCGTTCCGGCCTGGGACCGACGAGGCTCATCTCACCCTTGAGGACGTTCACCAATTGCGGAAGTTCATCGATGTTCGTATGACGTAGCCAATCTCCGACCCGGGTGCATCGCGCGTCGTGGTCGGTGGCCCAGATCGGCCCGGTCTGGGTTTCGGCGTCGTTGCGCATGCTCCGGAACTTGATCATGCGGAAGAGTCTTCCGCCCTGTCCGACACGTTCCTGGAGGTAGAAGATCGGTCGGCCGGACGTCGCCAGGATGACCGCCGCGACGACCGCGAAAAGCGGTGCCAGCACGATGAGGCCGACCAAAGCGCCCAGGAAATCCACCGCGCGTTTGGCGAGTCTTCCCCAGGGGATCGGCCAGGCCAGCGGCGTCCGAAGCTCGGGAGGACCGTCCCCGCGCGCGGCGGGGAGATCGCTCGGGTCGGGGTCGTCTCCCAGCCAATGAACGGCGACGTCGGTATTGACGAGTTGAGCCATCCTCGGCCGAAGCCGACCGGCGGGCCTCCCCGAGAGGGCGACCACGACGTGCGTCGCGCCGCACCGATCGACCAGCTCGTCGAGACGATCGATTCCGCCGAGGATCGGCACTGGGTTGGTCTGGGGATGGACGGCCAGTTGCCGGCGCGCCAGTCCTCCGGAATACCTTGGGTGCCCCGCGTCGACGAAGCCGACGACCGGCCATCCGGCCCAGGGGCCTCGGCTCAATCGCCGCGCCAGGCGTCGACTGTCGCGTCCGGCCCCGACGATCAGGACGCGCCGGGTCGTGGGCCGGGCAAGCCGCCGCGCGTCGCCGGTCAATTCCAGAGGATTATTCATCATCGTCACCGGTCCATCGGTGTCGGGCCCGCGTTCCGCCCAGTCCGAGCCACTTGAGCATGGGCGCGACCCTGGCGGCGAGAAGACCACCGTGCCCTGGCCATCCTTGGCGAAGAAACCTCGGTTTGCTTCAAGCGATTCTATCGGTCTTGCCGACGTATTCTTCCACTGATTTCGGTAAAATCGTCACGATTGGACCCCTGGTCCCTCCGCCCGAGCCCTCGCGTGACTCGAATTCCAACCCCAACGCGTCGTGATCCTTTTGGAGCGGCCAGGCCTCCGCTGGTTTCGGCGGTCGTGGTGAATTACAACGCCTGGCCGGACGTCGAGGCCCTGGTCCTGTCCCTGGCCGGTTCGCCCGAGGTCCAGGCCGGACTCGTGGAAGTCCTGGTCGTGGACAACGCGTCGGAAGGTCCAGTGCCCGAGTCGCTCCGGGAGCCTCGCCGGGGTGTTCGCCTGATTCTCCGAAGCCAGAACGGGGGCTTCGCCGTCGGCGTGAACACGGGTTGGAGGGAGTCCCAGGGCCGCTGGCTGCTTCTCCTGAACCCCGACGTGGTCGTCCCCGACGGCTGGCTCGGCCGCGTGGCGGGGCGTGTCCAGGAATACGAGGGGAACGGGTCGAATGGTTCGAGCGCTCCGGGAGTGGTTGGGTTCGCCCTGAGGAACCCGGACGGGAGCCGGCAACATTCCGTCGGGGCGTTTCCCAGCCTGGGTCGGGCGATCTGGGAGCAGTTGATACCGCGATCGCGTCGAAAATACCAGGCCGGTTGGCGGACCGCGTCAGGGCCGGTGGACTGGGTGACGGGCGCTTGCGTCCTGGTGAACGCCCGGGTGCTTGAGGCGGTAGGTGGGCTGGACGAGGAGTTCTTCTTGTATTATGAAGAGGTCGCGTTGTGTCGGTCGGTCCGGCGGCTGGGCTGGCGGGTGGAGTACGATCCCGACCCGTCGCTCGCGGTGGTGCATCTGCGGCCGCTGCAGAATCGGGCCTTGACCCCAAGGATGCGGGTGATCACCCGGCACAGCAAGTTGCTTTACTTCCGAAAACACTTGCCCCGCTGGCAGTTTCTGGGACTCTGCGCGGTCGTCGCGGCGGAATCCCGAATTCAGGGCGCGTGGGCGAGGTTTCGCGGCCTTGAGGAGGAAGGTCGGGCCTGGCGCGTGGTCTCCGCCCTGGAACGGGACCTTCGCGCGGGTGTGTCACTCGGCGGCGTCGACGTGCTCACCCTGGCGAATTCGGTCCGAGGGACGGGGCCGTCGAGCATCGGCCCGGCGTGCTCGCCAAAACGTTCCGCGACGCGGAGCGTGGACGAACCGCGGGCGGAGGCGCGACACGGGTCGCGTAGCGCCCCTTGATTAGGGGCGAACGGCCTCGTCACCTCCAGGGACCTGACCTGACACGACACGAAAGGAAGGAATCGCGTGTCGATCACTCGACAGGGGGCCCGGATCGGCCTGCTCATGGCCGCGACGGCCGCCCTGCTCTATTGGGCCTCGCACCACGCGGAGGTCGCGTTTCCCGACGGGGTCCGCTTCGTCCGCCAGGCGGAACGGATCGACCGGGGGGACCTCGCCGCGGGCCTCTGGCAATCGATCGACCACCCGATGCACCCGCTGGCGATCGCCGCGGCGCATCAGGTCCTCAAGGGCGAGGGGCCCTACGCCTGGCAGACCGCCGCTCAGGCGGCCTCGGTCGTCATGCTGGTCCTCGCCGTGGTTCCGATCTACCTGCTCGGCCGAGAACTCTTCGAAAGTGACGACACCGCGGCGCTGGGCTGCCTGCTGGTGATGGCGGGCCCGGTCGCGACCGACGTGGCCGTCAACGTTCTAAGTGAGACGACCTTCCTCCTGTTCTGGGCGTGGGGTCTCTGGGGGGCCTCGCGGTTCCTGCGCAACGGCCGGTTCGGCTGGTTGATTCCGGCGATCGGCTTCGGGGCGCTGGCTTACCTGACGCGACCCGAGGGGCTCTTGATCCACGTCGGCCTGGTGGCGACCCTCCTGGCGCTACCGATGCTTCCAGGAATCCACATCCTCTGGCCGCGCTGGTGGGCGGCGGTGGGTGTCCTGGTGCTGGGGCCTCTGGCGCTGGTGGGCCCGTACATGGCGGCCAAGGGAGGGCTGGCCACGAAGCCCGCCGTCGCCCGGCTGATCGGTGCCGAGCCGGTCGCACCGCCCGAGGCGCTGGAACGGGAACGCCCGCTGCCTCCAGATCAATCCGCCTGGCAGACCTACGCGGTCGCGGGAAGCCGGGTCTTTCGCGCGATCCGGGGAGCGGTCACGCCGCCACTCGCGCCATTCGCGGCGCTGGGGCTGGTCCTGGCCTCTCGAAAGCTCGGGAGACGCCGCGCCCGGGCCTGGCTGTTCGTCAGCCTGGTCGGTCTGATCGCGATCGCGGGGCTCGTCCGGCTCCACGCGACGGGGGGGTACTGCACGGTCCGACACGCCCTGATTCCGGGAACGATCCTCACGATGGCCGCGGCGCACGGCATGATCGGCCTGATGCGCTCGGTCGCCTTCGACGGCCGATGGCTCGGGCTGGGCGAGGGGCGGGTCCGCCCCGGGCCGGCGGTCTGGGCGCTGGTGATCGCGGGAGTCGTGATCATTCCTCTTTATCTTCAAATGAAGCCCTTCAACAGCAGCTTCGCCCCGTACCGCATGGCCGGCTCCTGGATCGAGAGCCACGCGGGAGAGGGAGCCGTCCTCGACTTGACGGACTGGTCCCTCTTCTTCAGCCGCCAGAACGGGGCGGGTTTTCCAAACGTGCTGGAAGCCGCCGAGGACCCTGACACGCGGTTTCTGGTGGTCCGCGACGGTCAGCTTGAAGGACACCTCCACTACAACGAGGTGGTTCGAAACCGGGTCGCGGGGCGTCGGCCCGTGGCGTCCTTTCCCGAGAAAACCGGCCCCCGACAGATCCGCCTGAGCGTGTACGACCTCGCGGGACCGATCCCCGCCGACGTCGCCGAGGGGTCGAAGGACACCGAGGCGCGACTCCGTTGACGTCGAGCGGGATCAGCCACTGGCGATGGCGATGGCGACCGCCGCACGCGGTCCGGGTCGGCCTCTTGATGGGCTTCGTGGCCGCGCTGCTGACCTGGCAGGTCCGCCATACCGAGATTTTCTTCGCCGACGGGCTTCGGTACATCGCCCAGGCCAGGCGGATCGACGGTGGCCAGGGGCCTTCCGCGATTCGCAAGGCGGTCGATCATCCGGTCTACCCGATCGCGATCGTGGCGACGCGTCGGGGGCTGGGGCTGACCGACGATCCCGAGGGCTGGCAAGCCGCCGCTCAGATCGCGTCGGCCATCGCGGGGGTCTTGCTCGTCGTGCCGCTCTATCAGGTGGCGCGGCGGCTGTTCGGAGGCTCCGCCGCCTGGTTGGGCGTGGCGCTGGTGTATCTCACGCCGGTGCCCGCCAGGGTCCTCGGCGACGCGCTGAGCGAAGGGACGTTTTTGCTCTTCTGGACCTGGGGGGTCTGGGCGGCGTTGCGCCACCTGAGGGAGGGGTCCACCCGTTGGCTCGCGGTGGCGGTCGCGCTGAGCGGACTCTCGTATCTGGTGCGACCAGAAGGGCTGTTGGGCCCCCTGGCGCTGACGGCCGTCCTGGGGCTCTCGCAGCTGTTCCCGGCGACCCGCCTGCCCGCGCGACGTTGGTGGCGTGGCGTGGTCTTTCTGGGGATCGGCGCGGCGGCGCTGGTGGGTCCGTTCGTCGCGTTCAAGGGGGGGATCGGCACGAAACCGGCCGTGGCGCGACTGCTCGGCCTGGCCCCCGCGTCCCGACCCGACGCCGTGGAGCGCGAGCGTCCGCTCGACCCGAATCAGTCGGCGCTTCAAACCGTCGGACTCGCCGCTCGGGCGACGCTCCAGTCGATTCGCGACGCGGTGACCGTGCCTCTCCTTCCGTTTTCCGCTCTGGGAATCGCCGTGACGTCACGACGTCGAGGGCGGACCGACGCCCGCGTCTGGCTCTTCCTGGCGGTGATCTTCTCCGGATCGACGCTGGCGTTGATGCGACTGCACGCCACCGGCGGCTATTGCACGCCCCGCCACGCGATGCTCGTGGCGTTACCCCTGTTCGCCGCCGCCGGAGAGGGGTTTCGGGTCGTCGCCGCGGGTCTGTCGCGGTTGGCTCGGAGACGGTTCTCGACGTCCCCGAGATCTGTCCGTTTCCTGCTCAACGGCGGTGTCCTGCTGGCGGTCGCCGCTTGGAACGCCCCGGAGATCCTCACACCCTTGAACGAAGGCAAGGGCGCGTATCGAGACGCGGGGCTCTGGCTGCGGACCCAGACCAAACCCGACGAGCGCGTCGTCGACGTGACGGGGTGGGCGCTCTTCCACGGGGACCGCGGCGGGTACACGTTCGCCGATCTTCACGCCGCGCAGGGCGATCCGGCGTTGCGCTGGATCGTCGTCAGAGACGCCCACCTCACCGGCCCCTGGGGTTACTGCGATCACCTCCGCGGGCTGGTCCGTGAGGCGACGCTGGTCGCGCGGTTCCCCGCCAATCGCCGACGAAGGGCCTCGCGGGTCTCGATCTATCGCCGCGACGTCCCAGCCCTGACCGCCTCGGCACCCGACGCCGATCGGCGCTGACGCGTCGTCGCATGGCGACAGGGCCATTCCTCGTTTCAAAATGGACAACGTACAAACTCGTTGCTGGGGGCCACGGGTTCGTCCGCGAACCCGTGCGCCCAGGCCTCGCCAGCGGACACGGGGTCGCGGACGAACCCGTGGCACCCAGCCGGGCAACTCACCCATTTTGAAACAAGGAATGGCCCCGCGTGTGGCGAGGCTCCGCTTGTCGGAATCGCGGGACTCCGCTAAAACGTTCGGCGATTCCCGCTTATGGAGGCGGGCGAAGCCCCAAGGAAGGGTGGCCGCGCGATGCCGGTGACCGAAACCCACGCGGAAGACCGACGGGCCCTCGCCCTCAGCCCACGAGTCCCGCGCGCGTCGTCGCGCCGCGAGGTTCGCCCCGCGACCCGTTCCCGGGCTTCTCGTGTCCCGCTCGGCCTGCTTGGCATGTTGGGAATGGTCTTGCTGGTCGAGAGCGCGGTGGCGGAGCGCTGGGAGAGCTTCACCGATCCGGTGGCGTTTTCCTGGCGTTACAGCCTCGACGAGGCGGACCGCGCCGGGGGCTTCGACGTGCTCTGCCTGGGCGACAGCCTCGCCAAGCACGGGCTCGTCCCGCCGGTGATGACCTCGGTCAATGGTCGTTCCGCCAGGAACCTGGCCGCGGCGGCGTCTCCGGCGCCGCTGACGTACTTCGCCCTTCGGAGGGCGCTCAACGCCGGCGCTCGGCCGGCGGCCGTCGTGCTGGAGTACAAGCCAAGCGTGCTGGCGGGAGGACCCAAGCTCCGCTCCCGTTGCTGGGCCGAGGCCCTCTCCGGCCTCGAACTGGTCGACCTGATCCGCACCTCGAAAAGCGCGACGCTGGCGGCCGAGCTGCTCGTCGGGGCGGCCCTTCCCAGCGTTCGAGCCCGACACGACGTCCGGGAGAACCTGCTCCGCGCGCTTCGAGGCGAATCCTCCCGGCTTCGGTCTCTCAACGCGATCTGCCGAAGGAACTGGTCGGTCAACGGCGGGGCGAACGTGGCCTCGCGGCAACCCGGGTTCACCGGGGCCGTCCCCGAGGAGGTCCACCGAAACCTGCTGTCCGATCGGTTCGCCGCGAATCGTGTCAACGCCGACTACGTCCGGCGGACCCTCGAACTCGCGAGTCGACACGGCATATCCACTTATCTTGTGATCCCACCGTTCGCCCCCGAACTGCTCGCCCGCCGCGCCGAGACGGGTGCGGAAGCGCGGTTTTCCCAGTTCGTCCGATCGCTTCAGACCCGACACCCCGCGGTGACGGTGCTGGACGCCCGGGAGTCGGGCTACCCGGCCTCGGCGTTCGTGGACGCCTCGCACCTTGACCGGCTCGGGGCCGTCGCGCTGAGCCTCGACGTGGGCGAGGCGCTTCGTCGAACCTTCGAGGAGGTCGGCGGGAAATCCTCGTCCCGAGGTCGCTGGATCATCCTTCCCCGATTCCAGGCTCGGCCAGACCCTGTCGTTCTGGAAGACGTGGAACAGTCCCGCGAACGGCTGGGGATCGCCTGGGAACCCTCGCCCAAGCACGACACGCCCAGGATCGCGCGACGTGGCGAGCCGCGATGATCCCGTCCGAGGCGAGACGATCGCCGGGACTGGAGAGGATCAGCGTCTCTCGATCGCCTGACGGAAAGGAACCCACTCCGATGCGGTTGGCCTGGTTCACGCACCGATATCACCCCTGCGTCGGCGGGGCGGAAAACTACGGCAGGGCGATGGTCCGCCGGTTCGTCGCGGCCGGAGACGAGGTCGACGTCCTGACCAGCGACGCGCTGGACCTCTGGTACTTCACCGACCGCGGCCGTCGCAGAGTCGACGCCGAGGCCGTCTCCCAGGTCGACGGCGCGACCGTCCGGCGCTTTCCGGTGAAACACTGGCCGATGCAGCGCTACGTCGGCAGGCGCCTGGGCGACGCGCCGCACTGGCCGACGCGGGGCCGG
>JBFWRA010000094.1:0-8683 GCA_050249155.1 Isosphaeraceae bacterium
GGAGGCGGTGAGGCTCGGGGTGAAACCCCCGCCCGAATGATCGCCGGGCGGCGACGACCGCCCGACGTCAACTTGAGCTTTACACTCGATCCACGCGAAGATACCATCCCGCCCGCGGTCGCCCCGCGGGTTGACTCTCCAGGAGGGAGGGCCGACCGAAGCGGACTCGGGCGCGTGAACGGAGGGGCTCGGCGTCGCCCCGCGCGAGGCCGACCGCCCGAGTCATCGGCGGGACAAGGACGCGGCGCCGGAGGCGCATCCCACGTGGCCAAGATCATCAGCGTGGCCAACCAGAAGGGCGGTGTCGGCAAGACGACCACCGCGATCAACCTCGCCGCGGCGCTGGCCAAGTCGGGCCGGACGTCGCTGGTGGTCGATATCGACCCGCAATGCAACGCGACCAGCGGGCTCGGCGTCGAGCCCGCCGTCAGACACCCGCTCCTCTCGGGAAAACCCCTGGCCGAGTCGGTCGTCTCGACCTCGGTCCCCGGACTCTTCGTCCTGCCGGGCTCCCTGAGCCTGACGGACGCGGACGCGCTCTCGGCCTCGAACCGACAGCGCGCCTCGGCGCTTCGTCAGCAGCTCACCCACGAGCTGTCGCACTTCCACTACGTCTTTCTCGATTGCCCTCCCTCGTTGGGACAGCTGACCCGGGCCGCGCTCGGAGCCTGCGCGGAGGTTTATATCCCGATCCAATGCGAGTACTTCGCGATGGAGGGGCTCTCGCAAATCATCGAGCTGGCGCGCCAGACCAAAGCCAGGGACAACCACCGCCTCGAAATCGGCGGGATCGTCCTGACCATGTACGACCCCGACCTCGAACTCTCTCGCGAGGTGGCCAACGAGATCCGGGGCTACTTCGAGGAAACCGTCTTTCAAACGATGGTTCCGCGCGACGTCCGGATCAGCGAAGCGCCGAGCCACGGGCTCAGCGTGCTGGATTACTCCCCAAGGGCCCGGGGTTCCTGGGCCTACTCCGAACTGGCCATGGAGGTCATCGACCGTGACTAAGCGACGCCTCGGACGCGGGCTGGAGGCCCTTCTCGGCCGGGACGAGGGGGGGCACGAGCCGGGCTCCTACGACGCCAACGAGTTGACCTATCTCGCGGTCGACCTGATCGATCCCAACCCGTTTCAGCCTCGACGCCAGTTCGACCCCGTCGAGATCCGAGCCCTGGCCGACTCGCTCCGCCAGCACGGCATGATCCAACCGGTCCTCGTCCGCCAGGCGGGGGAGAGGTACGAACTGATCGCGGGCGAACGCCGATTGCGGGCGGCTTTCGAGGCCCTCTTGCACGAGATTCCCGTTCGCGTCATGGACCTCGACGATCAACGCGTCAGCGAGCTGGCGATGGTCGAGAACCTTCAGCGCGAGGATCTCAACGCGCTGGAGAAAGCCTCGGCGTTTCGGGACTACCTCAACCGCTACGGGGGCACCCAGGAGGAACTCGCCAACCGGCTCGGACTCGACCGATCAACCATCTCCAACCTGATGCGTCTCCTCGAACTGCCGGACGAGGTCCAGTCCGCCTTGCGGTCCAGGGCGATCACCCAGGGACACGCCCGCGCCCTGCTGGCGATGCCCGATCCGGAAAGTCAATGCGCCGCGTGTCAGCGCGTCATCCGTGAGGGGCTCTCGGTCAGGCAAACCGAGGCGCTCGTCTCCACGGGTGAACCCACGCCCGCGCGCTCCCGTCTCCGAAAAGATAAGGCTCATGACGCCTCCCACGACGGGCGCGCCCCCCACGTGCTCGAGCTGGAGAAGCACCTCAACGATCGGCTCGGGACCGGCGTGCTTATCAAGGTCAAAGGTCCCGAACGGGGACAGATCATCATCGGCTTCGCCAACCGCGAAGAGTTCGATCGAGTCACCTCCCTGATCCGAGGCTAGCCGTCCTCGCTGACCTGAGACCAATCGATCACGATCCGATTTCCAACACGCCGCGTGTCCCCGTCCGGGTCACGCGGCGTCTTTTCTTGAGGCTCGCCATTGAGCGTGGATGGAGCCCAGAGATCTCGTCAAGCAAGACGACCGCCTGGTCGTCCGCCGAATAAAACTCGATTTGCCTTCGTAATCGCGAGATCGGGCGTGTTTCGGTTTCGAGACGGCGCGTGACCTCGTCGCGCTGGGCGATCGGTGGCTTCCCATTTCCCAGGCTGGGAACGAGGAACGGGAACCTGGCGTTCCGTCTTCGAGAAGGCTCGGAGACTGTTCCCCCCGAGAGATGCCAAGCCCTAAGTCGTTCGGTCGCGATTCTCTGGCGAAGGTCCGGGGCTCCATCGATTCGGTCGGCACCGGGTTTGCCCGAGGTCTAGCCGGCTCTCGATCGCTCCCCCACCGCGCCCACGCCCGGTTCCCAGACGTACCGAAGATCCCCATGAGACCACGAATTGGCCTAATATGGACAATCTTGGGACGGTAGGTGACGACCTTAGCGAGCTGAGTTCGCTCCTCAATCGCGTGGCGGCCGACCTCGACCACACCGCGCAGTTGTACCGAATCCTCGGTCAGTTCTGGCATCGCGTCCGAAACGATCTGAGCGGACTGAAGGTCGCGCTTTATCTCGCCAGTCAGGAGGCCGAGGGGACCGGACGAAGCTGGGGGCTCGTGCGTGAGCGTTACGACGAGTTGGAGCGCCTGGTCGATCGGCTGCATCGCTTTTGTCGAGCGCAGCCGGTGGTTCCCGTTCGACTGCCCCTGGCCCTGATTTTCGAGGAACGAAGACGCGACTGGGACAGTTCGTTGAAGGCGCGGAAGCGACGATTGATCCTGGAACCGGCCCAGGAACCGACTCACGCGCGGTTCGACCCGGGCCGGCTGGGGCAAGCGCTGGATGATTTCTTCGCCTGGAGGCTGGATGAGGCGGTACCGGGGTCCGACCTTCGGATCGGCTGGGGAGTGAGCCACGGAACCGTCGCGATCGATTGGCGCGAAACCGTGGGAATTCGAAACGGCGCTCGAAAATCGCGAGCCCCGCGGAGAACGTCTCGCGAGTACCCGACGGACTCTCCGGGCTCGCTGGCATTGTTGAGCTTGCCACTCCTGACCCAGACCGTCACGCTGCATGGAGGTCGATTGACGATCGGGGAAGCCGAGGGCTGGCGACTTCGCATGGAATGGCCGTTGAACCTCACACCACTCGAAGAGACGACCCATGTTGATGAGTGTCGCGACGGCGGTCTGGTCCAGTCACTCCTGGCCGACGACCGACCCCTTCGTCCTGCTGGTTGACGATCACCGCGCGAGCCTGGATTGGCTGAGGAACCTCCTGGAAGGTCGGGGCTATCGTTGCGTGACGGCCCTCTCCGCCTCGCAGGCGATGACGTGCTTCGAGGGACGGTGCCCCAGTCTGGTCGTCACCGACCTGAACATGCCACGGTTGGACGGCGCGTGCTTCGCGCGTGGGTTGAAGTCGCGTTACCCAAAGCTCCCGATCGTCCTGCTGACCAGTGAGTCGTTCAACCCAGAGATGGAAGCCTCGCTTCGAGAGTCGTTCGTCGCCATCGTTCGCAAGCCGCTCGACGTGGAGCCGTTTCTCAAGGTGATCTCCGAGCTTTGCCCCGTCGGGCGGAGATGCGAGGGCGCTTGACCTTGACCTTCGCACCAGGGCCCCCTTAGGATGCTTGCGGATTGACCGATCGGGGCGTAGCGCAGCCTGGTTAGCGCGCCTGCCTTGGGAGCAGGAGGTCACCAGTTCGAATCTGGTCGCCCCGACTCAGCGAACCCAACGGTCACCGGCCAGAAACGCTTCCCTCGAGGTCGAGCCGCGCGTGACTCCGAGCCACGAGCTTGGTGAGTCGGTCGCCTCGGCTTCGGTTGACGCGGGCCGACGACTGACCACGCCCTGGTTTTTGCCCAGGGAGACCTGGCCGCTGGGCGTGAGCCCGGTCGCCACCCGCCAGCCATTCGCGCGACGCCTTCGGCGCGGTGCGTTCCCCTTCGAGGTCGATCCGATTCGATGAGCGAGACGAGCGCCGGGAAGATTCAAGCGGCGAAGGCCGCCGCCGATCTGGTCGAGCCTGGGATGATCGTGGGGCTCGGTTCGGGAACCACGGCGATGGAGGTCGTCCGTGTGCTCGGCGATCGGCTTCGCGACGAGGGATTGGCGATCCAGGGCGTGGCGACCAGTGAGGCGACGGCCGAGCGGGCGCGATCGTTGGGGATTCCCTTGACCGACCTCGATGACGTGGATGGCATCGATCTGGTGATTGACGGGGCCGATCGCATCGACACCGCCTTCCGGATGATCAAGGGGAGGGGAGGGGCCCTCCTTCGCGAGAAGATCGTCGCTTGCGTGGCGAAGCGCCGGGTCATCGTCGTGACGCCCGAGAAACGGGTCGCGCACCTTGGCGGGGCCGCCCCGTTGCCCGTCGAGGTGAGCCCGATGGGAACTCGTCACATCGAGGGACGCCTCCGCGATCTCGGCGCGCGGACCGCGTTGCGGGCGCTCGAGAACGGCCGCCCCTTCCACACCGATGGGGGGAACCGGATCGTCGACTGTCATTTTGACGAGATCGACGACCCCGCCAGGCTCGATCAGCGACTCAAGGGGGTCGTCGGGGTCTTCGAGACGGGTCTTTTTCTCGGACTCTGCGACCTGCTCATCGTGGGACACGCTGATCGTGTCGAGCGGATCGACGCGACGGCCGCTGAGGAATAACCCGGGAATCACTTCCGGGTTTCTCGATGGATCGGTGTGCCACGCGGTTCGTTCCCGCGAACCCGTGGGGTTCCGCGGTGGTCACCGGCTCGGGTTCGCGGGACCGAACCGCGTGGCACCCTGGGCTCGCTCCAAGAATCGGAAAGTGATTCTCGGATTGTTCCCAAGTGTGGGAACCGCGGGTCGACATTCGGCCTGAGAGAATCCGCTCCCCTCAGTAGCCTCCTCCTGGCGCTTCGACGGCGGCGTCGGGTTTCCCGTGGAACGCCGCGGCGCGTCCTTCCAGGCGAGCCTTGAGCGCGTCGAGGATCTCGGCGGTCCGGCTCGCGCCGATGCGATCGCAGCCCAGTCGGGTGACCTCGATGGCCGCGTCAAGGTCGCGTACTCCGCCGGCCGCCTTGAGCTTGACGTGGGCCGGGGCGGCCGCTCGCATCAGGATCAAGTCGGCGTGGGTGGCCCCGCCGGTCCCGAACCCGGTCGAGGTTTTCACATAGTCGGCGTTCACTTCCCCGCAGATCTCGCAGAGGCGTCGTTTGTGAGAATCCTGGAGGTAACAGTTCTCGAAGATCACCTTGACGATGGCCCCGCGCGCGTGGGCCGCCGCGGTGATCGCGGCGAGATCGTCCCGGACGGCTCCCCAGTTCCCGCTCAGCACGTCTCCGACGTTCACGACCATGTCGAGTTCCGTGGCCCCGTCGTCCATCGCGCGTTCGGCTTCGAAGACTTTCACGGAGGTGAGATGCCCACCGTGCGGGAAGCCGACGGTCGTGCCGACGTGGACGCCGGAATCCCGCAACCACTCGGCCGCCCTGGCGACGGAGTAGGGCTTGATGCAGACCGAGGCGACCTGGTATCGAGCCGCGAGTTGGCAGCCTTCGGCGAGGTCCTGATCCGTCATGGTGGGCAAGAGGAGGGAATGGTCGATGCGCTTGGCGATCGACTCGTAGGTCAACTCGAAGTCGCGGGCCATGTCTGGCAACCCCTGTCGAGAACGGCTCGGGCGGTCGGCGAGCCGTCGCTCCGACCCTCGCCTCGGTAGCTTATTTTGACCAGGATCGGTCAGTCCGGCAACCCTCCTCGACGGTCGTCAACGGACCGAGGAGAGCGCGGCGGCCGCGCGAGCCCCGTGCGCGGGGAGTAGCGCGCGTTTGGTGATCAGAGTGGGTCGGAACATCATCAGGAGGATCATCGGGAGGTACAACAGCACGAGCGTTCCTCCCTCGAGTAGGAACCAGAATTGACTGGCCACCAGCAGCCCCGCCGTCAGCGCGATCAGCTCGCCGAGGTTCTTTCCCATCGGCCAGATCGACGTGACGATCACCAGGGCCAGGTACAGGATCAGCACGGGGAGCCGCCAGTTGACGTCGATTCCGGACCAGAAGCTGCCGGTCTCGGGCGCGACGACGCCGGGCCACATGCCGATCTGAGAGAGGTTGCGCGCCCCGAGAGCGCGGCACCAGGCCGCGAGCCCGTGGAACCGCGCGGCGAGCGCCCCGCAGGCGATCGCGAGCGTCATTGAGACGCTGAGGAAGCGCCAGGCCCCACGGCCGTGGTAAAAGCCCGTCCAGAGGGCCACCAGTCCCAGACAGGCCGGCATCCATCCCGCGGCGAGTCCGATACAAACGCCGGCGACCGCGGGGCGCTGGTGGAACGCCACCGCGGTCACGATCAGGGCGGAGGGAAGCAACTGTCCGCTATCCACCAGGGCGATCCGCGTGTAGGGAGAGATGACGTAACAGGTAGCCATCGCCATGCCGGTGATCGGCCGGTCGAAATGCCACCAGCCGACGGCCAGCAGCCCGGCCACGATCCCCAGATGCGCGACGATCGCGAGGATTCGAGCCAGGATGAACTGGGGAGGGTTGGGCCGCAGGGGTCCGGGCGCCATCAACTTCAGGACACGATTCACCGGAGCGTTCTCGTCGGTCGAGCCTGGGGGAGGAGTGTGGTCTCTGGCCTCGGTCTCCGCCGGATTGCGCGCCTTGCCCTCCAGGGGAGGCAGGCTGATCGTCTCGGCCAGCAGGAGCCCCAGGATGCCCACGGAAAGGCAGGTCAGGCCCGCCATGTTCAGGTTCGGCTCCAGCAGCGGACGTCGAGAGAGCCCCAGGTCGACCAGGCAGCGGATCAGCCAAAGCCCCGATCCCACGAACAGGAGCACGAACGCGATCCAGGGCTCCCGATGCCGCGCGCCGACCAGCATCATGAACCCGGGCGCCAGCGCGAAGAGCAACAGCAGGTCGAGGTTGCGGACGCTCCAGACCCTGCTGAACTTGAAGAACAGGGTGAGGCATCCCATCAACGACAGGAAGAGCCAGACTTCAGGTCCGATCATCAGATCGGCGACCAGCGAACCGATCACGTCGCCCTCGTCTCTCGATCAGGTGTCGTTCTCGGGGACAGTCCCTCCACTCACGGCGAGGGTGGGCGGGGCGGGGCGGTGCGGGGGGCTCCTCGACGGTCGAACTCCCTCCCCTCGGTCGTCCCCGCTCGGCGGCCCCTTCGAGGTCATCCATCCCAAGACGCGAACGAGTCAATCCGACTCGAAGGGAATGGCCTCGCCGGCGAGTTGACTGAGCGCGTTCATGGCGGCGCGCTGTTCGGCGTCCTTTTTGTTCGGCCCCCAGGCCGGGACGAAGCGATCGCGGCCAATCTGCGCGGAGACTTTGAAGCATTTCGAGTGGTCGGGGCCCTTCTCGTCCAGCAACAGATAGGTGGGCGTTTCATTGAATTGCCGCTGGGCCACCTGCTGTAGCTGGCTTTTGTAGTTGACGCCCCCCTGGCCGTCGACCGTCGCGTCGATCTCGGCCTCGATGTGCCGAACGATGAATTCCTTGGCCGCGTCCATCCCGCCGTCGAGATAGATCGCGCCGACGAGGCTCTCGAACACGTCCGCGAGGACCGACGAAGGGGTGTCTTCCTGGCTCCCCATGCCTTTGCCCAGGACGAGGAATTCCTCCAGTCCGAGACGTCGGGAAATCTTGGCGCAGGTCCGTCGAGAGACCACGACGGACTTGATTCGAGTCAGATCTCCTTCAAGGTAATCTGGGAATTTCCGAAAGAGGAGTTCACAAACGATGGCTCCGAGGATCGAGTCCCCCAGGAATTCGAGCCGCTCGTTGGAAACCAGGCGATGATTGGCCCCCGAGGCGTGCGTCAGGGCCTCGCGAAGATAATTCATCTCCTCGAATCGATAGCGCAGCACATCCTGGCATCGGTCCAAGAGAGCGGAACCGTTTCGCGAGGACGTGGTGTCAGACATGCGCGCTCCCGAACTCCGCCCATCGACAGAGCGGGTCAACCGGAAAGATTAACCCTCGACGTGAGTCGTGTCAACGGTCGGCTTGGGCGTCCTTCGATGGGTCGGGGAGCAGCCGGAACAGGATTTGACCCGGTCGAACGTACGCCCCGGGTTCGATTCTGGCGTAGCCGCGCTCCTCCCCTTCCGGCTTCCAGCGCGCGTACACGAGGATCCCGTCGGCGGGCGATCGAATCGACGCGCCGTCCAGTTCCCTTTGAATCGTGGCGACGGCGCGTGACGCCTGGGCGAGGTTCTCGGCCCTCGCCGACTCCTGAGCCTCCGCGGCGCGAACCGCTTCCTGGAACTCCCGAAGACGACAGGGAATGCGACGCGTGACGACCGCCTGGCAATCCTTCTGGGCACGCTCGGAGCGATCCTCCGCCTCCTTGAGATCTCTTTGGGCCTCCGCGATCGCCGTGGCGACCGTTGGGACGACCGATTGAACTTCCTCAAGACGGAGCCTGGCGATTTCCACGAGGGCCAGCGCGCGTCGAACGTGTTCCCGAGCGCGGGCCAGTTCCTCGGCGTCGAGGGCCATTCGTTCCTCCAGGTCGAGTTCCACGGCCTGGCGTTGGAGGGTCGCCTGATTCAGTTCCTGTCGCGTTTGGATCACCTCACGTTCTCGCGCGGCGAGGCGGTCGCGAAGATCCAGGGGGTTGAGCCGACAAAGCTCCTCACCCTTGGCGACACGTTCCCCCGCCGGCCGGACCCAAACGATCCGGGA
>JBFWRA010000095.1:0-8682 GCA_050249155.1 Isosphaeraceae bacterium
GTTTACATTAATACTCATGCCAGCGCGGTTCAATTGCAACAATGGTGCCGAAGGATCGCCGAACTCGCTGGCATCAACTCCACTGAATTCCAGTTCGTCACCACCGAGAAAACGTCCAAAACGAGCCCCTGAGATCCTGATAAGACTTGAGAACGACGAACCGCGGGCGGAATTACCGCTCCACGACTCGCCGTGGATCCTGGCGCCTGGACAGATCGGAGCCTAACGCGGAGCGTTGCCTTCCAGTCAAACTCAACGGTCGCCTCCCAGAACAACGCATGTGGATACTCCCAGGTTCAGCCCACCGACGGCCACAAGGCACGAAAGTTGCATGTGATCGTTCCTCGTCGCCGAGCACTCGATCCCTGTTCGGCTCGAGTCGCGGTCGGTGTGAGGAGCCTTGACGATGATGAAGCAACGGATTTGGGGTGCCGCGGTCCTTCTGGCGACTTTGGGCTTTCTGGGTGGCTGCGAGTACGAAGGGCCCGCGGAGCGCGCGGGTGAGAAGGTCGATCACACTGTGGAAGACCTCAAAGACTCGGTCGACCCCAGGGGCCCCGCTGAGAAAGCGGGTGAGGCCGTCGACGACGCGCTGAACAAGTAACGCAGCGCGGTTCACCATGGGACCACCCACGTTTCATCGGCTTCGGGGCGACTCGCCACAAGCTGAGCGAAACGTTGGGGATCGGGACGGAGGGATCGCGTCGACCGGGAGACTGGGGGTCTCGGCGCGCGTCATTCCTCCGTCCCGCGTTTGAGCGAACCTCTTCCTCCCGACTGTGGAATCGCTCATTCTTGAGCGAGGAATCGCCCGGAGCGAAGTTCCGGCCCGCCTCATTTCCCCTCGTCTCGCACTGGAACGACACAATCGGTTTGCATGTCGCGCCCGATCCGCGAAAATGACCCCTGGCCAATTCTCAGACCTCCAGAGAACCAAAGCCATGTGGGTTCCCAAGTGGCAGCGCGACCGGGCCAGGGGCGTGGATTCTCCCATCCCCACCCAGGTGGTCTCGACCGAGGAGTTCATCCCCAGGCCGCAGAACGCCCAGCAAAAACAGGTTGAGGAACTCATCGGATCGCTCGCCGAGGAGAAATCCAAGCGCCTCGGCGTCGATCGCCGCGGCTTCCTCGCGGGACCGCTGGGCCTGGCCACCGCGTTCTGGGCCAGCAACCAGGTCTACGGTCGTCACTGGGACGTCGACGAGGACGAGACCCTCGAACCGGCCGCCGTCGAGGAAAAGTGGCCCAAGGGGGAATACTTCATCATCGACGTGCAAAGCCACTTCACCAACGGCCTGGCACTGGGGTTTCGGAACGCCCAGTTCATCCGCGGCATGGGCTTCAACCTCAAGGAGGGCGCGGAGGCTTACGCGTTTCCCAACTACGTCAAGGAGATCTTCTTCGACAGCGAGACCAGCCTCGCGGTCATCTCCGGCGTGCCTGGGAAGGAGATCAATCGCGGGCCCGACGGCAAGATCCTGGAAGGAGCCGCCCGAACCCCCGGCCTCGCCGGACAGATCCTTCCCAGCTGGGTCATGTCCCAGCGCAAGAAGGAAATCAACGACCTGGCGGGCTCCCAGCGCGCCCTCTGTCAAGGCAACTGCGCCCCGAACCATTACTGGGATCGCGCGAGGAACGCCCCCGACTTCACCGCGCTTTTCGAGCAGATGGAACGCGAGGTCAAGACCTACGGCATCGACTCGTGGAAATGGTACTGCCACACCGATCCCGGCCGGTCCGGCAACGGCTTCAAGCTCGACGACGAGAAGTTGGCGTACCCCTTCTATCAAAAGTCGCGCGAGCTGGGCTTGAAGGTGTTCAGCGTGCACAAGGGCTACGCCTCCCAGTCCCGGACCCTCGGCCATCTCGCGCACCCCGGCGACGTGGAAAAGGCCGCGCTGGACAACCCCGACCTGACCTTCGTCATCTATCATTCCGCCCTGAAGCACGACCCCGGCGAGCCTCAGTTCAAGGCGAACGGATTCTTCGACCCGACGACCGGCGACTTCGCCTGGCACGCGGACCTCATGAGGATCAAGGAGCGCAACCCGAAGATCGACAACGTCTACCCGGAGATCGGCTCCGCCTTTGGAAGCCTGGCGATCCAGCATCCAATCATGTGCCAGCATCTTATTGGAAAAAATATCAAACACTACGGGGTCGACCACGTCCTCTGGGGGACCGACTGCCTCTGGTGGGGCTCGCCGCAGTGGGTCATCGACGCGTTCAAGCGGTTCCAGATCTCCGATGAGCTTTGCGAGAAGTTCGGGTATCAGAAGCTGACCAAGGAAGACAAGGCGAAGATCTTCGGCCTCAACGCGGCCCGGCTCTATGGCGTGGACGTCGCCGCGAAGCGACAGGCGCTTCCCAAGGACGCCCTGAGCACGCTGAAACAGGCTTATCTCGACCAGGGGGGAAGTCGTGAGAACGCCGCCTACGGCTGGGTGCGGTCCGACGTCTAAGCGTCGCGATCGACGGGCGTCCTGGACCCCCGTGACGCTCCTCGCCGCGGGGGTCGGAGGCTGCCTGGTCCTCGCTCTGGCGATCGCGAACCCCAGCCTGGGGCGAGGCCAGGGTGGGGCGGACGGTCGGCTCGACCCCGCCGCCTGGGGAAGCGATCACGTCGGCGAGCGCGTCCCCGAGTATCTTACCGGTGACGAATGCCTGTTCTGTCATCGGAGGGATATCGGTCCAGGGTTCGCCAGCGACCGCCACAACCTGACGATTCGACCGATCGAGGAGGGACCGGACGCCCTTCGCGAACTGGAGCGAAACCCCAGCACTCGGGAACTCGCCGAGGCGGTCGTGTACCTGATGGGAGGGGAGCGCCAGCGACGCTTCCTCAAACCCGCCAGGGAGTACGGCAAGCTGGAACTCCTCTCGACGCGCTGGGAACCACCACGGACCGACCGGCCCGGCGGCCTGCTCGACCTCGATCGTCCCCACTGGGACGTCGACACGTTCGGAAACGCCTGCGCGGGCTGCCACGCCACGGGCGTCGAATCCGAAACGCGGGCGTTCTCGGCGGTTTCGCTCGACTGTTACGTCTGCCACGGGGCCGTGGACCCCAAACACTCGACAGGCGCCACGCGGGTCCTCCTCTCCCGAAGCGCGCCGGACCCTCCACGCGTACTCATGTCGATCTGCGCCCAGTGCCACCTGCGCGGGGGACGATCGAAGTCGTCCGGCCTGCCCTACCCGAACACCTTCGTGGCGGGCGACAACCTCTTCCGCGATTTCCAGGTGGACCTCTCCCCCGAGGCGATCGCCCGGCTTCATCCCACCGACCGCCACGTCTTTGAAAACGTCCGCGACGTCGTCGCGCGAGGTGACGAATCGTTGACGTGCCTGTCGTGCCACGACGTCCACCGCCAATCGACCGCCAGGCATCGCAAGGTCACTCGCCGCGCGCTCTGCGTCCACTGTCACGACCCCGACGGCCGAGAAACCACCCACGATCCCCAGAGCGCGCACAGCGCGACCTGCCGGTATTGAGCTCAAGAGACTCGACAGGAACGCTTTCATGTCCGACGACTACGAACGCCTGCCCGACGACCCTCCACTGGACGAGACCGACGTGGCCCTCCGTGCCTATTTCGCCAGGTTTCCCGTGGATCGCCTGTGTGAATATGACCCGAGTTGGTCCGACGAACGGGTCATGGCCTGGGACGGCAACTTTCGGTCCGACGGGGCCCTGATGCTGGTCTGCTGTGAGCGCGACGTCGACGTCCATGAATACCGACAGGTGCTTCAGAAGCACCGCGCGGCCCGCCTCGACGCGCAATCGCCCTGAACCGCGCGACCGGCTCGTCGCTCATCGACGATGGCAGGAGGACTGCGAAGTCGAGGATCGAGCCGAGTTCTCCGGCATGGGCACCCGCGACCCCGAGCCTCAAAACGCGTACAACTTCGCAACGCTCCTGTCGACGATGGACTTGTACGCCAACGAAGGATCGTCAATAATGAAAGTTGCGGATTCGCGCCCGCGATCGGCACCCTTCCATCCCTGACGACCGTATTCCCACCGCCAGTTCCTCGCGACCCTCGGACGAGGCCACCGCATGAGACGGATTCGCACAACCCTCCTCCTCGTCTGGATCGTCAACACGTGGATCGGCATGGCCGCGTACTCGGCCTCGCCGCCGGACGATCCGGAAGGGGTCGCCTTTTTCGAACGGAAGATCCGGCCGGTTCTGGTGAGGGAGTGCTACTCCTGCCATGCCGAGGGGGCCAAATCGATCAAGGCGGGGCTGAGGCTGGACACTCGCGACGGGATGTTGACCGGCGGAGACTCCGGGCCGGTCCTCGAGCCGGGCAAGCCCGACGAGAGCCTGTTGCTCGACGCGCTCCGTCATGACGGCATCGAAATGCCGCCGACGAGCCGACTGCCGGAAACCGTCGTGGCCGATTTCGAGCGCTGGGTGACGATGGGCGCGCCCGATCCCAGGGTCGATGACGGGCCGAAGACGCCGAGCGCCTCCCCGACGGTGGACGTCGAGGCGGGCCGTTCGTTCTGGGCGTTCCAGGCCCCCAGGGCGCACCAACCCCCGGAAGTCGCCGACCCGTCCTGGCCCCGCTCGTCGATCGACCGCTTCGTCCTCGGAGCGCTCGAGGCCAGGGGGGTTCGTCCCGCTCCTCCCGCCGATCGCCGAACGTTGATCCGACGGCTTTCGATCGACCTGACCGGGCTCCCGCCCACCCCGGAGGACGTGGACGCGTTCCTCGACGACAAATCACCCGACGCTTATGAACGGTTGGTCGACCGACTCCTGGCCTCCCCAACCTTCGGAGAGCGCTGGGCCCGTCACTGGATGGACCTGGCGCGCTACGCCGACTCCAACGGCAAGGATGAGAACCTCACGTTTCACGAGGCGTACCGCTATCGCGACTACGTGATCGACTCCATCAACCGGGACAAACCCTACGACCAGTTCGTCGCCGAGCAGGTCGCGGGAGATTTGCTGGCGGCCGATCACCCCGACCAGCGTGACGAATTCCTGACGGCCACTGGCTTCCTCGTGGTCGGGCCGAAGGTGCTCGCCGACCGCGACACCGAGAAACGCCAGATGGACGTGGTCGACGAGCAGGTCGACACGATTGGCAGGGTCTTCCTCGGCCTGACGATCGGCTGCGCCCGTTGCCACGACCACAAGTTCGACCCAATCCCAACGAAGGATTACTACGCGTTGGCGGGAATCCTCAACGGCACGACGACCCTCGACGGGTTCAAACTGGGAAATCCCGTGGTTTCGGGTTGGTCGCTCCGCGCCCTCGGACCCGACGGCGACACGCGGCACGAGGTTCGCAAAGCCTTCGACAAGGCGATGGCCGACCTGACCAAGTCGATCACCAAGGCCAAGGCCGACGCGACCGCGCTGGAGAAATCAGGCAAGACCGACGCGAACTCGGTCCTGAAGCTGGCCCGAGCCCAGGACCACGTGAAGGACCTGCAGGCGTCGCAGACGTCGCTGAAGGGCAGGGCCCCCGAGGCCCCGACGCTGGTGATGGGGGTCCGCGACGTCCCCTCTCCGGGCGACCTCCGCGTCAACGTTCGGGGCAATCCACGAAACCTTGGCCCAAGCGTCCCCCGAGGGGTGCTGAGCGTGGCCAGCCGAAACCCCCGACCGACGATCACGCCTGGGGAGTCGGGACGCCGGGAGTTGGCCTCCTGGCTGGCCGATCCCTCCAACCCCCTGACCGCCAGGGTCATGGTCAATCGCGTCTGGATGCATCTCTTTGGCGAGGGCTTGACGCGGACCGTGGACAACTTCGGGGCCCAGGGGGAATCGCCAAGCCTTCCGGAGCTGCTCGACACACTGGCCGTGAACTTCATGGCGGACGGCTGGTCGGTCAAGCGACTGGCGCGACAGATCGTCCTGAGCCAGGTCTACCAGCTTTCTTGCGAAACGAACCCAACGCTGGTTGAAATCGATCCCGAGAACCGTTTGTTCGGTCGAGCGAACCGCCGAAGGCTCGACGTCGAGGTCATCCGCGACACGATCCTGGTCACCTCGGGCCGGCTTCAACGGGGCCCCGGCGCGGAGTCGCCGGTCGCCTCGCTGCCCGATCGCGCGGTCGATAACGACTCCAAGGGGGGTGTTCCGACGGACGGCAACCCCCGCCGAAGCGTCTACCTCCCAATCATCCGCAACGATCTCCCCGCCATGTTCGAGGCGTTCGACTTCGCCGACCCGGAGGTCGCCACCGGCCAGCGCTCCGCGACCACCGTGCCGGCACAGGCCCTGTTCCTCCTGAACAGCAAGTTCGCGATCGAGCAGGCCCGCCAGACCGCCGAGCGGCTCCTCGCCCGGCCAGGGGATGACGAGACCCGCCTCGACGACCTGTACCGCCACACGCTGGCACGACCGCCGACCCCCACGGAGGCCCTCGCGGCCCGCGAGTTCCTCCAGGCGTCCCGGTCCGGGGGAGACTCCGACCTTGACGCCTGGTCGTCGGTCTGTCAGGCGGTTTTCGGCTGCACGGAGTTTCGGTTCGTGGAGTAAGCCCGCGGGCCAGTCCGTGATCGCGACTCGACAAGCCTCCTCATACGTCAAAGGATCTCGCCCATGCCTTTTCCCATGACCCGCCGACAGATGTTGAAATCGGCATCGGCCGGATTCGGCTATCTCGCGATGGCGGGCCTGGCCGCGGAACAGGCGCGGGCCGATGCGTTCCTGGACGCGCGATCGAGTCAGAACCCGCTGGCGGCTCGGCCGGGTCACCATCCCGCGAGAGCGAAGCGGGTCATCTTCCTCTTCATGCACGGCGGACCGAGCCAGGTCGACACGTTTGATTACAAGCCGAGGCTTCAGGCGTCCGACGGCCAGAAGCTTCCGTTCGCGCCCGCGGCGGGCACCACCGTGTCCACCAAGCTGATGGCCTCCCCCTGGTCCTTCGCCAGGCACGGCCAGAGCGGGGCTTGGGTCAGCAGCCTCTTTCCCCACACCGCGAAACACGTCGACGACCTTTGCTTCCTCAAGGGGATGCATACCGAGGGACAGAGCCACGGCCAGGCGGTCTTGCAGCTTCACACCGGGGCCCAGCTCTTCACCAGGCCGTCGATCGGGTCGTGGGTCGTCTATGGGCTCGGCACCGAGAACCATGACCTCCCTGGGTTCGTGACGATCTGCCCGAGCCGAGGGCACGGAGGCGTCCGAAACTACGGCAACGCGTTCCTCCCCGCCTCGTACCAAGGAACCGCGATCGGGGTGGCCGGCCAGCCCGCGTCCAGGGCGACCGTCCGCGACGTCGCCAATCCCAAACTCACTCGCGACGAACAGCGCAGGGAACTGGACCTGCTTCAGAAGATCAACCGCGAGCACCTCGCGCGTTCCGGCGGCGACGACCAGATCGAAGGGGTCATCGCCTCGTACGAACTGGCCTTCCGGATGCAGTCCGCGGCGCCCGGCGTGGTCGATCTCTCCAACGAGTCCCGGGCGACCAGGGCCCTTTACGGCATCGACGGCGGCCCGACCGACGACTTCGGCCGCCAGTGCCTGCTCGCCAGACGCTTCGCCGAGGCGGGCGTGCGGTACATCCAGGTCTCGCACAGCTTCAAATGGGACCAGCACGGCCAGCTCAAGTCGGGCCACCAAAAAAACGCGGGGGAAGTCGACAAGCCGATCGCCGGCCTCTTGACCGACCTGAAGCAACGCGGACTCCTCGACGACACGCTGGTGCTCTGGGGGGGAGAGTTCGGCAGGACCCCCGTCGCCCAGGGGGCCGACGGCCGCGACCACAACCCGCAAGGGTTCACCGTCTGGATGGCCGGCGGCGGCGTGAAGCCCGGGTTCAGCTTCGGCCAGACCGACGAGTTCGGCTACCACGCGATCGCCGACAAGGTCCACATGCACGACCTCCACGCGACGATCCTGCACCTGATGGGCCTGGATCACGAACGACTGACCTACCGTTACGCCGGTCGCGACTTCCGCCTGACCGACGTCTACGGCCGGGTGGTCGACGAGATCTTCGCGTAAGGCCCGGCCGATGGCGTCCTCGCCCGCGCTGACGGTGCTCACCGGCCCGAACGGCGCGGGGAAATCGACGGCGGCCCCCTGGGTCTTGCCAGGAGTCCTTCAGACCCTGGAATTCGTCAACGCCGACGTGATCGCGGCGGGACTCTCGGCGTTCAACCCGCGGGGCGCGGCGGTCGTCGCGGGCCGGATCATGCTGGCGAGGCTGAAGGAACTGGCGGAGCGAAAGGTGAACTTCGCCTTCGAGACGACCCTGGCGAGCCGAACGTTCGCGCCCTGGATACAGGGGATGATCCAACAGGGGTACACCGTCCAGCTCATCTTCCTCTGGCTAGCAAGCCCGGAAATGGCGATCGCCAGGGTGGCGGAGAGGGTGCGTCGGTGAGGCCACGACGTTCCGGAGGAGACGATCCGTCGCCGATATGAGCGGGGCTTGAACCATTTCTTTCGACTCTATCGACCGCTGGCGGATGCCTGGCGATTTTACGATAATTCCTCACAGGAGGGGGCCCGCCTGATCGCGGCGGGTTCGAGCTCACGGACCGAGGTGGTCACCGATCTCATCACCTGGCGATCGATCGAGGAGTCCCACGCCCCGTGAGCGAGTCCAAGCCTTCGCGACCAAACCGCCTTCTCTCTGAGGGAGTACAGGTCGACGCCGCTCTCCGCGACGGCGTTCGAGCGGCCATTCAGGATCATCGACGCG
>JBFWRA010000096.1:0-8617 GCA_050249155.1 Isosphaeraceae bacterium
CACGTTCCCGCGACGTGGAAGAGATTTTCAACCATTATTTGATTGCCAAGACTTCTCGGGACGATTATACAGGGAAAATCACGCCCGCGAACCACTCTGGGCCGACCCCTACGAGCCCAACCGGAGAACGCCAATGCGTCGTGGAATCGTCGCCTTCGCCACGGCCCTTCCCCTCCTCACGTTCGCCGCGTGCTCCAGTGGGGACGGCCTTCCCCGGGAAGCGGTCTCAGGCTCGATCACGCTCGACGGCAAGCCCGTCGAGAAGGGTTTCGTCAGCTTCCTGCCAGAGAACCCGGAGCTGGCGACTCAGGGTGGGGGTTCGATCTCCGCGGGGTCCTATCAGATCCCGCGGGCCCAGGGCCTGGTGCCCGGAACGTATAAGGTGATGATCACCTCGGCGGCCTCCGAGGAGACCAAGGACGACACCAATGAAAGCCCGGGAATGCCCCCCGCGCCCTCGAAGGAAGGCATCCCCGCGCGCTATAACGTGAACACGACCCTGACCGCCGAGATCAAGGCGGGAGGCGGCAACGTCGTGGATTTCGCCCTCACGGCGAAACCCGCGCCGAAGTGAGGTTGAGCGCGTCCCGCTACAAAAGCCCTCCCTCCAGGTGGGGAAGTTCGACCTCACCCGGATTCGCCCAGCGTCCTTTCTCCGTTTTCTCGCCCTTTCTCTGGCCCTGGAGGCCCCCGATGAGCAGAGTGCGACCGCGAAAAGGCTTCACGCTGATCGAGTTACTGGTGGTCATCGCGATCATCGCCGTCCTGATCGCCCTCTTGCTGCCCGCGGTGCAGTCCGCCCGCGAGGCCGCCCGACGCGCCCAGTGCGTCAACAACCTGAAACAGCTCGGGTTGGCGATGCACAACTATCACGACGTGAACAACTGTCTGCCCCCAGGTCAAAAGTCGTGCTGCTGGGGCACCTGGCTGGTGTTCACATTGCCTTACGTCGAACAGCAACCTCTGTTCAACGCCTGGAACTTCATGGGTGATCTCATCTATTACCAGGGCGCGTGGGACGGGCCGCTGCGCTACGCGGGCGCGTGCAACGCCACCGTGTCGTCGACTCGGATCAACGCGTACTACTGCCCCTCCGACGGCAACAACACGACGCTCACCGCCATCGGCCCAACGCTCGGCGGCAAGAAGTTCGCCACGACCTTGCAAAACTACGTGGTGAACTACGGCAACCTTCACTCCGGGCAGCCGGTCTCGTTCCTGAACGTCCCCTACGGCGGCGCGCCGTTCACCGATATCAGCAACGCCCTGGCTGGCAACGGCGGCGCGAGGGTCTTCAACTTCAGCGCCCTTCCGGACGGCCTGACCAATACCATGCTCGTCTCGGAATGCGTCGTCGGGACCGGCTCGGGAGGGCCTCCATACTCCGCCCCCTACGACCTTCGCGGTTTCTCCTGGTGGGGCAGCGCGGCGAGCTTCACAAGCTGGATGACGCCCAACAGCACCCTTCCCGACGTCACCGAGAGCAACTCCTACTGCATCTATCCGTTCCAGATGAACCCGCCCTGCGTCGGGCCGACGACCGCGTTGCCACGCATGAACGCCGCCCGTAGCCGACACCCCGGTGGCGTGAACGTCACCCTGGGCGACGGCTCCGTCAGATTCATCAAGAACACCGTCAACATCAACGTCTACCGCGCGATCTCGACCACCAAAGGCGCCGAGATCGTCAG
Organism: Isosphaeraceae bacterium; assembly: GCA_050249155.1. GTDB lineage: Bacteria > Planctomycetota > Planctomycetia > Isosphaerales > Isosphaeraceae > JBFWRA01. The sequence continues at coordinate 1,692 of JBFWRA010000096.1, forward strand.
CGCCGACTCCTTCTGAGTCCCTCGCGAGGGATCTGAGTCGTCACCCCTGTTTGGGTTTCGATCCGAGAATTCCTCGCCTCGGGAACCTTCACCGACCCACGGGCGGACCCGCGTTTCGCGGTGTCCGCCCGTGCCCGTTATGGGCGGTATCCCCGCGTCCTCCCATCGGGTAGAGTCTTCTCAGTGACATGACCTGACCAGATCAAATCCGACCGGACCGGACTGGACCGCGCTGACGACCAGGTCGGCGCGTCGACCTCCCGACGAGAGCCTTCGCGTTCATGGCAGAGCCTTCCGATCCGTCGACGACTCCCGGCAACGGCGGTCCCAAACCCAGGCGGGAGCGGAGTACCCGCTACCCAGGGGTGACCCTGGCCGAAAGCCTGAAATTCTGCGAGTCGATTCAGGACCTCGGCGTCGATGGACTCTCCTCGTCCGAGATCGCCACGGCCCTGGGTTATCGAAACATCAAGACGAACACCTTCTCCGCCAGACTCAGCGCGGCCAGGCAGTTTGGTCTGCTCCAGTTGACCGGCGACGGCTACGCTCTGACCCCTCTGGCCCAGGCGATCCTTCACCCGGTCGATCCCGCCGAGTTGCCGTCCCTTTACCGCCAGGCGTTGCTCAAGCCTCCACTCTACGCCGAGTTGGCCGAGCGCCTCGGTGGCAAGAAGGTTCCCGATCCGACGATCCTCGGGAACGTCCTGTATCACCACCACGACATCATCGCGACGGCCAAGCAGGCCGCCGCGGAGGCGTTTCTGGAGTCGGCCAGGTTCGCCGAGACCCTCGGCGACGACCAGGTCTTCCACCCGCAAGGGGAGCCTCGGCCGAACCAGGGTCATCGCCGACCACGATCCTCCGACCCGCCCGAACCGGCGAGGACGCCGAACCCGACTCCGCGCGACGGAGCGGGGGTGGTCCGACTCGACCTCGACCTCTGGGACGCCGACGAAGGCAAGAGGATCCGCCTCCGAGCCCCCAGAACCATCACCGCCGAGAGCTTCGATCGGTTCCTCCAGGCCTTCCGCCTGCTCGTTCGCATCGAACCGCCCTCCCAGGACTGACACCATCCTGGACAGCCCCTCCCGCGTTGTCATAGCATCGCATCGCGGATTCCCTCCTCGCGGGAATCCGGAAGCGTCGGGCCGAGAACGATCGAGGGGGCTGATCCGCGATGCGCAACCACGAAACCAACGAGAGGTCCGGCGCTCCCGATCCGCCGGAGGACGGCGGTCGTCCCGCGGTTCCAACACCCACGACCCCGGTCGTCGAACCCTGGAGCCGCCCCGCGCTCGCCACGTTCGTGGTTCTGTTCGGAGCGCACCTGCTCGACCAGGTCGGACACTGGGTCGTCCCGTCGGTCTTGCCCACGATGGCCAAGGGGCTCAACCTCGACGTCGAGCGGGCGAGCTGGCTCTCGGTCTGGTCTCTCATCGGATTCACGACCGCGTGCCCCGCGCTGGCCTACCTTGGTGATCGGTCGAATCGCAGGCTCTTGCTGGCGACTGGCGTGGCTCTCGCTTGCCTCGCCACGATCGGCGGCGGGTTCGCTCAGAGTTACGAACACCTTCGAATGCTTCGGGCGACCTTCGGGGTTGGCGCGGCGATCTCCAGCGTGGTCGCGGCGACTCTGCTCATGGACCAGGTTCCTCGCCGGGGTCGCTCCCGGGTCTTCGCCCTTTACTCCCTGGCGATCCCCCTGGGGGGGGCGTTGGGGCTGGTTTTGGGAAGCTGGATCGCTCAGCGGTTCGGCTGGCGGGCGGCCTTCGTCGCGGTGGGTTCCCCAGGGCTGGCGCTCGCGATCGCTTCCTTGTTCCTGCCCAACCCGACCCGGGGATGGAGCGAGGGGGTCGACCTGGATCGACTCAAGGCGCACGAACGTCTCGGGGCGAGCCAGGAAGACTACGTCGACCTGATGGTCAACTCATCCTACACCTACTCGGTGCTCGGCATGGCGTTCCTGACCTTCGCGGTTGGCGGCCTGGCGTACTGGCTCCCGCCGTTCCTGACCCGAATCAAGGAGTTCGACCAGACCCAGGTCACGACGACGCTGGGGCTGGTGACGTTCGCCGCGGTGACGCTGGGAATGCTCGCCGGCGGCTGGTTGGCCGACGCCCTGGCCTCTTCGAAACCTCGGGCGCTCTTCCTGGTGCCTGGCCTCGCGATCCTGGGTTCGATCCCGTTCGTCCTGTTGGCGATCTATAGCCCGAATCCCCGCTGGGTCCTGGGAGGGATTTTCGTGGCGTCGGCGCTGACGTTCGCGCATGTCGGTCCGTTTCACGCGATCATCGCGAACGTGACGATGCCGAACATGCGCGCCGCGGCCTTTGGCGTCGCGTTCGCGGCGGTCCATCTTCTGGGCGACCTCTGGTCGCCGACCTTGATGGGCTGGGTGGCCGACACGTTCGGCCGTCGAGACGCGATGGCCACTCCGTTCGGTCAGGCCCTGGCCGCGATGGGTGCCCTGCCAAGAACCCGAGAGGGTTTTCCGCCAGAGAACCTGACCGCGGGGCTGCTGGTCGTGATCCCGGCGTTGATCCTGGCGGGAGGGGTTCCGCTGGCCGCCGCTCGACACCTGCCTCGGGAGATGGCCTTGATGATCGCCAAGCTCAAGGCGGCCCCGAAGCGGGCCGTGACGAAGCGTTGAGGTCGTGGAGACTTCAAGGCTCCGCCGCCTTGCCGATCGAGTCCTCTTTCGTCACACTCGGTGACACGTTCGACGGCGCGAGGCCGTCGGGCGCCGCGGCCAGCGATGGCCACGACGGACGCACCACCGCATCCCTCGCGAATCGCCAGAAGGATTGATCCGCCATGACCCAACCGATCCGCGTGGCCGTCACCGGCGCAGGGGGCCAGATCGGCTACGCCTTGTTGTTCCGGATCGCCTCGGGGGCCCTGTTCGGCCCCGGGCAGCCGGTCGCGCTGAGCCTGCTGGAAATCACGCCGGCCTTGCCCGCGCTCCAGGGCACCATCATGGAGCTGGACGACTGCGCCTTTCCCCTCCTGACCGAGGTCCGCGCCAGCGACAAGGCGGAAGTCGCCTTCGAAGGGGCCGACTGGGTCATCCTCGTCGGCGGTCTGCCACGCAAGGAGGGCATGAGCCGAGCCGACTTGATCCGCGCCAACGGTCCGATCTTCACCGGCCAGGGGCAGGCGATCAACGCCACCGCGGGACCGGACGTCCGGATCTTGACCGTCGCCAACCCCTGCAACACGAACGCCCTGATCGCGAAGTCGCACGCCCCCAAGATTCCGGCGGACCGCTGGTTCGCCATGACTCGCCTGGACCAGAACCGCGCGGCGTCTCAACTCGCGGCGAAGGCGGGGGTTCCGGTCGGCCAGGTCGCCCGGGTGACGATCTGGGGCAACCATAGCGACACCCAGTACCCCGACTTCAAGAACGCGACGATCGGCGGCAATCCCGTGACGGAGGTCATCACCGACCACGCCTGGCTGACCGACACCTTCATTCCCACCGTGGCCAAGCGGGGCGCGGCGGTCATCAAGGCGCGAGGGGCCTCCTCGGCGGCCTCGGCCGCCAACGCGGCGCTGGAGAGCGTGAAGTCCGCCTCGTTCCCCACCCCCGTGGGGGACTGGTTCAGCGCGGGTGTCGTCTCCGACGGCAGCTACGGCATTCCCAGCGGCTTGATCTACAGCGTCCCCCTGCGGACGGCCGACGGCAAGTCGTGGGAGATCGTGCAAGGACTTCCCATCGACGAGGACGCCCGGAATCGCCTGGACGCCTCCGTCACGGAACTGGTCGCCGAACGGGACGCGGTGAAAGATCTTCTCGGGCCGGCGCTGTAGCCTCGCGGAGGTGGCTTCGGGCCTCTCCGATCAACGCAGGGGGCGAGAAGCCGGATCTCCTCCCAGGGCGCTTGGGTCCAGGCCGATGATCCTGCTCCTGGGGCGGGTCCGGTCGACCAGCACGGGGGGCCCTTGCGTCGTCTCGGCCGAGGAGCGATTGCCCACGGTGTCCACCACGTCAATCCGAACGTGGAACCTCGGCGGAACGCTCTCGGGCACGTTCCAGATGAACTTGCCAACGTTCTCGATGGGCTCCTCGGTGATCGGCTTCCAGGTTCCCCCCTGGAGGTCGACGGGCCGCCACGAGAGCGTCACCGGGGTGTTTCCCAGGTGAAGGTCGCTGGCCCGCCACAGGATCGCGACCTTGCCGAGGTTCGCGGGCCCCTGGCCGACCACGGGCGGGTAAAGCTGGATTAACGGCGGAGTGCCGTCCACCTCCACCCAGAGAAACGGAGGATCGCCGGGAGCGGGGGGCTGGTCTCCCAGGCCCGAGGCTGCCCGGGCGACCAGGCGAAGTCCAACCGTGCCCTCCCCCCCTAGATCGACCGGGAAGGGTGAGATCCTGTCGGGATCCTCGCCACGACGGAACCAGGTCCGCCCGCCGTCCTGCGTCACCCAGAGCTCCACCGTCGCCGGACCGTCGGGGCCCGCGTCGTCCACCTTGTAGAGCAGCGGAAACCGTGGCGAGGGAACCAGAAGGGTCTGCCCACCGCCCGAGGTGGCCTTGCCGTCATCCGCCTCGGGAAAACCCGCGCCGGGTGGCGGGTTCGATTGGGTCGCGCCCGTGCCGAACGGGTCGTCCCTCTCGTTGACAAACGGAGACGAGGCGGCGGGGGCCGGATAGGTCGGGCGCGCGTTGGACTGACTCGCGTACCCCTGTCCGTTGGTCGCGAACGGGTCGCCCCCGGGCCCAAGAGGAACCTCCTCGCGACGCGGCCCATTCCGTCGCGCGGAGATCGGTGAGACCGGGGGCGGGGCGGAGTACTCGGCCAGGTCGTCGCCGACCCCAGCCGCGGGGTTGGTGGGAGTCCCCTCCGCGATCAGGATCGACACCTCGGCGAGGTTCCCCGCCTTGTCGCTCACCGAGCCGCGCACCTTCAACGGTTCGGCGGTTCCCGCGTCCCAACTCTCGCTCCCAATGAGGGAAAGGCGGCGAATGGGCAACTGCCGCCAGTCCCGCCCCCCCTCCACCTGATATTCGAGAATCAGCGACTTGAGGTCGAGATGCTCGTCGCGAACTTCCCAACGGGCCGCCGCGACACTCCCGCGACGGCCGTCGGGTTCCAGAGTGAGGGTCGGCGGCGTGGTGTCCACGACCACCTTCATGCTGGGCTCGACCGTCTCCTCCTCGCTCGGGTAAAGCACCCCGCGATTGTCGACGGTCCGGACCGCGAACCAGTATTCCGCGTCCCGCCCCGCCCGAAAGGTGAACGACGGTCGATCAGGCGTCGTCCGGCTCACCGTCTTCCAGGTGAACCCCGAATCCTCCGAGACCCAGAGCTGAACCTCCTTCAGACGCGGCCGGTCGCTCGGCTCCACGTTGAACGGAATCCGGAAACTCCGACTTTTGTGGTAGATCGTGGGGACTCGGGAAGACTGGGACGCCTGCGCCAGGACCTCTCGCGGGGCGGGGCTCGGCCAGTCGCCGAGGGCGATCAACCCACCGACGGCCAGGAAAAGGCCCAGTCGGCGGCTCGCCGGTCGTTGCCGTCCCCTCCTCGGCGTCACGTAACGCTCCTTGGTACGACGCGCCCCGCCGACCCTGATCGTGCCACGGGCCGGCCTCAAGCCCAACGACTCTTGCCGGAAGTATCGACCTTGCCGGCCTTGCGGCTTGAAACGAACCCCCCGGGAAATCAACGGGGTCAGGAGCCGTTTCAGGAAGGGAAGTCCGCGAACCGTCTGGCGGGTATAATAAGGAGTCACGCCGCGTGTGTGGCTGGGCGGTCGTTGAACTCTTGAGGGACGTGTCCATGTGCGGGATCGCCGGAGCTTTCGACCTCAACGGGACCCGCGAGTTCCCCGCCGCTCGACTGCTCGCCATGACCGGCGCGATCGCTCATCGCGGGCCGGATGACGAGCACGTCCACATCGAGCCCGGCGTCGCCCTGGGCGCTCGAAGGCTCTCGATCGTCGACCTCGCCGGCGGCCGCCAGCCCATCGGCAATGAGAACGCCTCGATCTGGGTCGCCTTCAATGGCGAGCTCTTCGAGTATCCCGAGCTGCGCCGCGACTTGCTCGCCCGGGGCCACACGCTGGCCACGCGCTGCGACACCGAGGCATGGGTTCATCTCTACGAGGACCACGGCGTCGCCGCGTTCGAGAAGGCCCGCGGCCAGTTCGCCGTCTCGCTCTGGGACCGCCCCAACCGGACGTTGATCCTGGGCCGCGACCGCGTCGGCATCTGCCCGCTTTACGTCGCCCAGGCCGACGGCTGGCTGCTCTGGGGCTCCGAGATCAAGGCGATCCTGGCCTCGGGCCTGATCGCGGCGCGGCCCGACGTCCGAGGGATCGATCATCTGTTCAACTTCTTCTGCGCCGGGACGAGCCGGACGTTCTTCGAGGGGATCCGCTCGATCCCGCCGGGGCACTTCCTGAAGGTGCGCGACGGTCGGATCGAGGAGGTTCGCTACTGGGACCTGGATTTCCCCGACGCGGGCGAGGAGCGCCGCGAGTCGGACACGTCGGTGCTTGTGGATGAGTTGGAGGGGTTGCTGCGTCAATCGGTGGAGCGTCGCTTGCGGGGCGACGTGCCGGTGGTGAGCTACATCAGCGGGGGCCTGGATTCGACGGTGGTTCTGGGGCTGAGCTCCCGGCATCGCGGCGCGGCGGTGCCGTCGTTCACGATCGGGTTTGACCGGGCGGGGCCGGACGAGCGGGCGGCGTCGACCGAGGCGGCCAGGGCGCTGGGGTCCCGGCTGACGACGGTGACCCTGAACCGATCGGAAATCGCCGCGGGATACCCGGAGCTGGTGACCGCGGCGGAAGGCCCTGTGCTGGACACGTCGTGCTCGGCGTTGATGCGCCTGGCGGCGGCGGTCCACGCGCAAGGGTACAAGGTCGCGCTGACCGGAGAGGGGGCCGACGAGGCCCTGGCGGGGTACGTTTGGTTCAAG